>JAWKPF010000010.1 GCA_041390825.1 Thermomicrobiales bacterium | reverse complement strand
ACTCCTGAAGACCCTGGCCAGCGCCCATCTTCCGCTGCAAAACCCATCGGGTGTTCGAGCCCGTCCGCGGACACCGCTCGAGATCGGCCATTGACGATACCAGCCGGACGCAATACAGTTATCTGGCTAGATGAGCTAGACAGGACGTGCCCAATGATGGAATGGCAGTTGGCGGATGCCAAGAATCGATTTAGTGAAGTCATTACAAAGGCTGAGACCGAAGGGCCGCAAAAGGTGCTCCGGCGCGGTGTGCCGGTTGCCATGGTGGTGTCGATCGAGGAATACGAACGCCTCCGAGGACCCAAACGGTCACTCAAGGATTTGCTACTCAATGGCCCGGACCTGAGTGGTGTCGAGCTCGAACGCAACCAGGCCCCGTCTCGTGAGTTCGATTGGTGAATGTCCTTCTCGACACCTGTGTGATCTCTGAAATCCGGCGACCAAATGCGAATCCGCGGGTTGTGAATGCCGTCGAAGGAATCGACGAGTCAGCGATTTACCTGAGCGCGATCACGATCGGAGAAATCGTCCGAGGGATCGAGCGACTTGAATCTGGCCGGAGACGATCCGGTCTCGAAGTCTGGCTTGAAGAAATCGAGCGGAACTGGGAAAAGCGAATTCTCCCGATAGATTCCGCCGTTGCGCGGATTTGGGGAGAGGTTTCTGCGCGACTCGCTCGATCGGGCATCGTGGTGACCGATGCCGATGGCCTCATCGCTGCCTCAGCGATCCACTATGAGATCCCCGTAATGACCAGGAATGTTCGGCATTTCCAGCATTGGGGAATCCAGGTTATCGACCCATGGTCTCGGTAAGCCCCAGTTACGCCACGGGCCGATCCGATGCGCGCACGTCCACCAATCCATGGTCCCTCGCGTACGGACCGATCTCCCGCCAGTCTTCCAGCCCCCATCGATCACAAATCCGCCCGGCAATCTCATAGACCGAGCTGAGACCACGATCGCGGCGTGCCGCCACGGTGGCGATGTCGCATCCGTCCGCGAGTTCGCGCACCACGCTCATCTGGCGTTTGGTCAACTTGCGCGGGACGAAGCCGTTCTGTGAGTTCAGAGACGATTCAGACATGAGAACTCCCCCTGCCGGCTGTACTGCCGAACAGCCAACTTCGACACGAACCCCGCCCCCCTAACCCCGCCGCACGTGGGAGATGTGACTCCGCGGACTCGGGATCGGATAGTGAAATCCGAGCGAGCCTGCGTGGCGGGGCAGGGGCAGGACAGGCCGGATGCCGATCAGACCGTCGTGGTCCTTTCGACGCCCGGTGAGGAAAATGGAAACCGGGAGCTGGCCGGCTTCCATGCGACAGAGACCGATCGGGTGATCGCGTGCCGGGTCATCCAGGTGTTCGCCCGCATACCCAGCGCAACCGTGATCAGCTCCAGCATCGCCAAAAACAGGAACACCCCCGGCATCTCGCTGGTGACAGCGCTCATTCGCAGCAGTGTGGCGGCATCGGCTGACAAACAGCGCAGATCCCCCGGCCACAACCGTGATGCTGCTCCGTGAAGGAGTGGGCGACTTAAGCGGTATCCTCCCAGCGGCTCGACGCAAACACGCCGTCCGGGGGCAAGGCCAAGAAACCATCAGGTACATTCCTTGTTCATCAACGATAATGAGCCAAACTCTCGATGTTGACAAGAGCAGAATGTGGAATTTCGATCCGGATTTTCCGGGTTTCGCCGATTATTTCGGCGGAACGAAGCCAGGCCGCGCTTTAGGCGGGCTCACCAGGCCGTTGTTCACTGCAAATGGGCCGATTTCGTCCCAAGCGGTGAGCGAGAGCCGATCGAGAATGCGGTCCACCAGTTCATACGTTGCGCTCAAGCTGCGTCCCCGGCGGTGCGCAATCGTGGGAATGTCATAACCCTGCACCAGGTCTTGCACGACGGTCAGTTGCCGTCGCGTGAGCCTGGGCACCGGTTGCGCGGCGGCCGTGAGCTGATGCGGAAGTTCGACCGAGTCGGCCAGAGCGGCTTCCACAACGGCGTCGGGCGCAGCTCGTCCCGCATCGTAGGCGGCCTGCCAGTCCGCTGCAGGCATCTGCGCTTTGAGCTCGGCCTCGGTTTCGTGGTGCGTCATGAGCTCGCTTGGGAGCAGCGAGCCGCCGACCCGGTCCATTAGCACCCCAGCCGCACCGAAGTAGGTGGCGGCCTGGGAGTTCGCTCCCTGCATCGCGGCGATACACGCCAGACCGGACAATGCTCCCCCCGCGCCCCAGAAATCGCCCATGACCCAAAACTGGCGCAACGCATCGTAAAGTAACGCGGTGGCTTCCGGAATGCGGGCGCGGTCGGTTTCCGCGAGATCGCGCATCGCTTCGGCGGCGAAATAGCGTCCTGCGGCCATGCCCCATTCGTAGCTGGTCTCGGTGTGGAGGGCTTGCGCGTCCTCGAAAAGTGTGAGCGCTTGCTCGGTATCCCCGGTAAGCCGGCAGACCTGTCCATAGATGAGGTAGCAGGCGCCGAGACCGTTGTTGTCGTTCCCCAGCCGGAAGAGCCGCTCCGCTTCCTCCACGCACTCCATCATCGAAAGGACGTTTTCCAGGCCCTTACGGAACTCCTGCAACGCCATGACGAGATAGAGCATGGCGCGCGCTCCATAGAACTTTGTCGGATTCGCCGCCGCTAGCCCGGCGTCCACCACCTGTTGGCAACGCGCGTCGTCTCCCTGAATCCAGGTAAGGAAGGCAAGCCCCGGCATATGGCTGCAGTAACACCACTGCGGCAGACCCGGCCGGAAGATCCAATCGTCGATATAGCCGCGCCCTTCGGTGACCAGTCCGCGGGTTTGCCAGTAGTTCCAGAGGCCGCCCGAAAGCCGTATGCCAATTTCGCCACCGGCATCGCCCAGTGTTGCCGCCCAGGCCAGCGCCGCGCGCAAGTTCTGGAGGTCCGCGTCGATGCGCTCCCGTCCCCATTCGCGGTATTGCTTATGCCAGAATCCTTCGCACGATGCTTCGGCGAACGCGATCAGGGCGGCCGCGTGCGCATGCCGAACGGCTGGCAACAGATCGTCCCGTTCCAGTTGCCGCAATCCGAACTCGCGAATTGCCTCCAGCATGTCGAACCTGGGCGCCCCATCGATCTCGCCAGTTTGATAGACGAGCCGATGATCGACCAGGGTTGCCAGCGCAAGCACCGGGTCGGTTGCCAGAGAGGGCAGTGCTCGGGCAATCTCGGGGTCCTGAGGCCGCTCGGTAGGATTACCCAGCCCATCGATATCGAGTGCCCATGGCGCGGTGTACCCATCGGCAAAGGGATAGCCCGCGCCGGCCTCGCGCCCATGGGCCATCTTCTCGACGAAGTCCCGGCTGAATCCTCCAGAGAAGACCGACAAGCGCAGCATGAGCGCCTGCTCGTCCGCAGAAAGGAGTCCGAAGCTCCAGGCGATCGCATCCAGCAGGCTTTGGTGGCGGGGATCGGGCGCTGGCGTGCGGAACCTGAGTTGATCTGGTTTCCACTCCAATAACTCGCGCGGTGAGAGCACGGTCATCCAACTCGCCAGCAACTCGATCGCCAGCGGCAATCCGTCGTACCGTGCGCAGAGTTCCTCGATCACCGGCCCGTCGTTCGGCCGCAGCCGGAACAGGTCATTGGCTCGTTGCGCTCGCGTGACGAAAAGCTGCGCGGCATCGCTCAGCGTGCGACGGTCGCTCGGTTCGGAGCGATGCAGGGGCAGCGGATTCAGCTCCAGCCGCCACTCGTCGGGCAACCCGGAAGGTCGTCGCGAGGTGAGCACGATCCGCAGTTCGGGACAGTCCGCCAGCAACCGCGCTACGACTGGATTCGCCCCCGGGATGAGATGCTCATAGCAATCGAGCAGCAGGAGCGTGGGCGCCGCTGCCAGTTCCTCATGCACGATCGCGTCGAGCTTCTCCGATTGGTCGAGAATCCCCATCGCCCGCGCGATCTCGGGCACGATATCGTCCGGCCGTTCGATGGCCGCCAGGCGCACCACCAGCGCCGCGTCTGGAAACAGTTCGTCCGCGGCGCGTATTGCTTCCAACGTGAGCCGCGTCTTGCCGACGCCCGCGGTACCGATCACGGTGACCAACCGCCCCGGCGCCGTCTCGATGCCGAATCGCAGGTCCTCCAGCTCTTGTTTGCGTCCGATGAACGTATCGGTCGGGAAGACGTGTGGGTCCCCGCCAGTGTTGTACGACGGTCGTTCTTCTCGCACCAGCTGCGGCGAGTAGGTGAATGTCACAGCTTGCCTCGTGTGGCCTGCGAACGGTGTTCGAGTTGGCAGGCGCCTAAGCATTGGGAACGTGAATTGTGGGCTGCTTCAGCTTACCCGAAATCGCGATGATCTGCGTTGCGGATGGTGAGCGCGCGGCACGTTCCCTGAGGCGCCATTGCTGGGGTCAGCCTGGCGCGGTTCGGTACTCTGATACGCACCAGCATCTGCGAGTCACGCTCAGGTACGATAATGTGTGGCGTGCTGGAGCGCGGCTCGCGCGCCCATTGCCTTCGTTGCTTCCGGCCGCTGTTCCTGGCGGTCGTTCTGATCCAGAGGTCGTATGGCTGCCACGGCGGCGGATGCCGGAACGATTTCGCTCGTCCGCCAGTTCTTTGCCTATTACCGTCCGCACCGCGGGCTTTTCGCGCTCGATTTCACCTGCGCGGTGATCTCCGGCGTGCTCGAGCTGGCGTTTCCCCTGATGGCGGGTCTCTTCGTCGATCGCCTGCTGCCCGGCAAAGACTGGACGAAGATCATCCTCGCGGTCGTGGCGCTGCTGCTCGTCTACGTGCTCAATTCGCTGCTGATGATCGTGGTCACCTACTGGGGCCACAAGCTTGGCATCAGCATCGAGACCGAGATGCGGCGCCGCAGTTTCGACCACCTGCAGAAGTTGTCCTTCCGTTTCTATGACAACAACAAGACCGGGCATCTGGTCGGTCGTGTGACCAAGGACCTGGAGGAGATTGGCGAAGTCGCCCACCACGGGCCAGAAGATGCGTTCGTGGCGATCATGACCTTCGTCGGCGCGTTCGTGCTGATGTTCCTCGTCAATGCCAAGCTGGCGATCATCACGCTGCTCGTGGTGCCACCGGTCACCTTCGCCACCATTCACTACGGCGGCCGCATGGCGGTTACCTGGAAGAATCTCTTCCGCAGTGTCGGCGAGTTCAACCACCGCATCGAGGAAAACGTGGGCGGCATCCGCGTGGTGCAAGCGTTCGCAAACGAGGATCACGAGCGCTCCCTCTTTGCCAAGGACAACGATCGCTACCGTGACACCAAGCTGGACGCCTACCGCATCATGGCCGCCAGCATGACCCTCAACTACGCCAGCATGCGCTTCACGCAACTGGTGGTCATGATTGCCGGGGCCTACTTCGTCATCGACGGGCAGCTCAGCGAGGGCGAGTTCGTCACCTTCTTGTTGCTGGTCAATGTCTTCTTTCGGCCGATGGAAAAGATCATGGCCGTGCTGGAGATCTATCCCAAGGGAATCGCCGGCTTCCGCAGCTACACCGAACTGCTCGCCATCGAGCCGGATATCGCCGACAAACCGGATGCCATCGACGTCGGCCGGTTGCGTGGCGACATCCGCTTCGAGAAGGTCCGTTTTGGCTATAACTCGGAGCGCCCTATCCTCAAAGGCATCGATCTGGACATCCGCGCCGGAGAAACCGTCGCCTTCGTCGGTCCGTCCGGCGCCGGAAAGACCACCATCGCCTCACTACTGCCGCGGTTCTACGAGGTCGACGCCGGACGGATCACCATCGACGGTATCGATATTCGCGATATGACCCTTGCCTCACTGCGGCGCGAGATCGGCATCGTGCAGCAGGACGTTTTCCTCTTCGGCGGCACGATTCGCGAGAACATCGCCTATGGGCGGCTGGATGCCACCGATGAGGAGATCGAGCAGGCCGCGCGCCGCGCCAAGCTCGACACCATGATCGCCGAGCTGCCGGCCGGTTTCGAAACCGTCATCGGCGAACGCGGCGTGAAACTCTCCGGGGGCCAGAAGCAACGGCTCGCCATCGCGCGCATGTTCGTCAAGAACCCCCCGATCCTCATCCTGGACGAAGCCACCAGCGCGCTCGACACCCAAACGGAACGGCAGATCCAGGCCAGCCTGGAAGAACTCGCCGTGGGCCGCACCACCCTCATCATCGCTCACCGGCTGGCAACGATTCAGCATGCCGACCGCATTGTGGTCGTCGATGACAGTGGCGTGGTCGAGCAAGGCAGACACCAGGAACTCATCGCCCTCAACGGTGTTTATGGCCGCCTCCACGCCGCCCAGTTCGACCCGATCCCAGCCTGATCGAGTCCAGAGCCCTGGGTCCTGAGCCTGGAGACGTTTGCTGAGTTCCAGGTGAACGCCGCGCTTCGTTCGTCGCAGGCCCCAGAGCTCAGGGCCCAGGACTGCACTACCATTCCAGCAATGGACGACCACCACCTCGACGACCACGATCACGACGCCTCGCACAGTCACTCCGCGTTGGGGGACCGGTCCGCCAAGCGGAGACCGTTGACGATCGCGCTGGCGATCACCACGACCTTTCTCATCATCGAGGTCATCGGCGGTATCGTTGCCAACTCATTGGCGCTGCTTGCCGATGCCGGCCACATGGCCACCGATGCCGGGGCATTGCTCCTCTCGCTCTTCGCCGCCTGGCTGGCCGGACGACCAGCCACTCCACGCCGCTCGTTCGGGTTCATGCGCGCCGAGATCCTGGCCGCCGCGGTCAATGCCGCGGTCCTGATCATGCTGTCGCTCTACATCTTCTACGAAGCCTGGCAGCGCTTCTCCGATCCCCCCGAAATTCGCTCGGGTCTCATGCTCGCGGTCGCGGCGGCCGGACTCGGCGCCAATGTCCTCTCTGCCTGGGTGCTGTCCCGCGGGGGCGGTCATCAGCACGATCTCAACACGCGCGGCGCCTTTCTGCATGTGATCGGCGATCTGCTCGGATCGGTTGCCACCATCGTGGCCGCGCTCATCATCATGGCCACCGGCTGGACCGAGGCCGACCCTATTCTGTCCGTCGTCATTGGCGGGCTCATCGTCTTCAGCGCATGGAAGCTGCTCAAGGAAGCGGTCGATATCTTGCTGGAAGCGACCCCGAACGATATCGATCCGCAGGCTGTCCGTTCCGCCCTCAAGCGCGTTCCTGGCGTCGCCGAAGTTCACGACCTGCACGTCTGGACCGTGACCTCCGGCGTGGTCGCCGCGAGCGCGCATCTGGAAATCACCAACGCGCGCGACTGGTCACACATTCTGCAAGACGCCAGCCACCTGTTGGCTGACGAATTCGGCATTGCGCACACGACCCTGCAGCCCGAGTCGTACATTCCCGATAGCGCGGGCCCACGCGACTGCTCGCTCGATTCCGACGAGGGGCTGGCAATCTGCCAGACGGTGGGAGTGAAAACGGAGAAGATAGGAACCGCGAATTCGTAGCGATCCGAGATAGTGAGCGAAGTCCGCTCCCAGTCGCTGAAAGGTGTACCCATGGCCGAAGCCGAATCGTCTGCACGAACCAACATTCCCACCTGGGTGCCTGTTGCCCTGGGGGTGCTGGCGTTGGCCTTGGGCGCGCTGGCGCTCTACTTCTTCGTGCGGGATGAGAACGATCACCCCGCCAACGATTCCGCCGATGTTGGTTTCGTGCGCGATATGAGCGTGCATCACGCCCAGGCAGTAGAGATGGCCAACATTGCCTACCGACGCACCGACGATCCCGCCATCGCCCTGATGGCGCGGGATATTGCCGATACCCAGCAGTTCCAGATCGGCATGATGACCGGATGGCTCGATGTCTGGGGCTTGCCCGTTTCCGCTGGCGACCCAGTCATGTCCTGGATGGGCGACTACGACATGACGCTGCCCAGCCCGCCTCCCGGTCTCGAAGACGACGACATGGCCGGCATGGACCATTCCGCCACACCGGAGTCCGGCGGCGCAGAAACCCCGCTCATGCCCGGCATGGCGACACCGTCCGAGGTCGCCGCGCTTGAGACGCTCCCGGTCGACGAGATGAATGCCCAGTTCCTGCGGCTCATGATTCGCCATCACCAGGGCGGTGTGGCGATGGCCCAGGCCGAGCTCGAGCTCGGCAAGGACGAAATGGTCAAGAACTTCGCTCAGCAGGTGGTCAACACCCAGGACGCCGAGATCGCCACCATGACCACCATGCTGAACGAGCTCACCGCCGGTGGCGCTGCGCCGGACGACGGTTCGATGCCGGACATGGCGACTCCGATCGCGGCAACCCCGGAATCAACAGCCGAAGGGCAATAAAGGCCAGGGCGGCTTCCATGGCACGGTCGCCACCGTCATCCCAATTGGCGATAACCCAGGCCGGAGCGCGATGGCCGAGAACGGGGTTCATCCCGGAAAACCATGCTCGCGCGGTCGGTTCATCGTCGACCAGCGAGATCAGCACGGCGATCTGATAGGCGTCTCGCAGCTTGCGCTCGCTCTCAGGTTGCGGTTTGCGCCCTCCGTTGGCCCACTTGCCGACCGCCCTGGCATCCGAAACACCCGCGAGATACGCGGTCCATTTCTGACCGAGCAACTGCTGGACATACGACGCCACGTCGGCGATCGATGCGCGCACTGCCAGTTCATGCGCGCGGCGAAGCTGTTGCTTCGCGATATGCTCGGAATCGAGCGGTGCAGTCGGATCGTTGATGGCTGACATGACGATGCCTTCAGGTTGCCAGGAGACTACCCGAAACACCACCCGAAATACCATCTACACGCGCTCGAACACCCCCTGCACCACCGTGATCCGGCCGCTTGCCAGATTGCGGCCGACGTTCTGAATTCGCTCCACGAAGGCGGGACCGAACAGGATCATCGCTCCCGGCGGTTGCTGTGACGGACCGCTCCGCTCACCCGGCGTGCTTCCCTGGCCGCGGTCGATGAAGGCGAGCACCTTCTGTGACTCATCGATCCAGGCCAGTTCCCGAAACCCGTGTGCCGAAATCAGGTTTCGCATTTCCTCAGCGGGACGCAGGAAGCTATACCGGGGATCGCTTGCCCATGGCATCGGATAGTCCACCGCTTCACCATTCCCCAGCATCACCTCATGCATCGCCAGACGTCCGCCCGGCGTCAGCACGCGGTGAATCTCGGTATAGAGCGCGTCCTTGTCCGCGATGTTCATCGTGCTGTGTTGCGTCCAGACGCCATCGAAACTGGCGTCTGCGAACGGCATGGCCGTGCCATCGCCCTCTTCGAAATCGACCAGGTCGCTCAATCCCACCCGCTCGGTCAGGACCCGGCCTTGCATCACGAACGTTGGTGTGAGATCGAGCACCGTCACATGCGCGCCCGAGCGTGCCGCCAGTACCCGCGCCGGACCACCCAACCCGCCGCCGACATCGAGCACCCGAGCGCCGGCGGGAAACTCCGCCAGCGACATCAGATCGACCGTGGCTGCCATTCCGCGCGCATGGAAGTTGTCGAACGGCGCCAGGGCATCGAGGGTGGGATGTTCCGGGTCGATCCCCTGCGCGCGCAGTTGCTGATCGATGCGCGCCAGCGCATCTTCGGACGAGTAGTGCGATGCAATCGGATTGGTTGTGGACATGCGACGCTCCGGACGGTGACAGGGACGAAGAGAGGACGTACCGGTTCCAGGATCATAGTCCCCTCCTGCCCAAAATGGAACACTCTGCCCTGACGAGGTTCGGTTCAGGTCTCACGATCGCGACTTACTGAAGAGTCGTTCACGGCGTCTCCTGCGTTGGATCGTGACTTGCGAACGAACCACCAGGGAAAAACGCGCTCCGCCCCCTCCCGTCATCGTTCGACTTTGGGTCGAGCACCCTTCCAACCAGAATGTTCGGCGCGCCGTCGATGCGCCGCCTTGTATCGCTATCGCGCGCGTTCTATCCCTGGAGCTTTCGAAGTGTCGACGAGTGGTTGATCATTGCGCTCATGTGCCGAATTGCAGTTTCGTTCAACCGCTGAAGCCGTTCTTCTGCTGAGATCCCTTCGCGAATGTACTCGGCGTTCAAATTTTCCAGGTTGGAGAGCACGACGAGCTGTTCCACAGTCGCATAGTCGCGGATGTTTCCATCCTGCTGTGGATTCTGATCCCGCCACTGCCTCGCAGTCATACCGAAGAGCGCGAGGTTCAGCAAATCCGCCTCATTGGCATATGTGATCGCCGCTTCCTGAGCATCGATCATCGCTGGTATCAGGTGACTCTTGATTGCATCGGTGTGGATTCGGTAGTTGATCTTCGCAAGTGACCGCTTCAGGTCCCACCCGTCAGCCAGGCGCTGACTCTCTTCTGCCTTGAGCCGCTGGAACTCCTTGATGAGGTAAAGCTTGAACTCGACGGAGACCCAGGTCGCGAACTCGAAGGCGATGTCAGAGTGAGCGAAAGTGCCTCCATACCTCCCAGGACGCGACACGATTCCAATTGCCGCCGTCCGCTCGATCCATTGTTTCGGTGTCAATGCGAAGGTGTTCAGCCCCGCCTGCATTCTAATCCCGTCGAATTCGACGGGATTAAAACTGGGGTTGTTCAAGATCTCCCAGGTTCCAAGGAACTCCAGTGTGGTTCGGCTGCGAATCCAGTTCCGAATGAGATCATCAGACTGGTCGGGATTCTTCGATCGAGCGATATCGGTGAGGCTGATGTAATCTCCGCCCTCCTCCGAACGAACGGCAATGGCCGTCCCTTTGACATCGATGGTTGCTTTGGCGCCCTTACGCATCGGAAATCCTCACACTCCAAATAGGCCTAAAGAGATATGATCGTTGATGAACTCCGGCCTGATAGCCCCTAATTCCATGGGCACAACTCGACGGCCTTTGGTCCTGAAAAGCCGGACTCGTCACCAGGCCGGCGTAGCCCTCGCATCGATGATGCGCCGAACCGGGTTGTTCGTCGCATGCGCCTCGACGAAGTGCTCGATCGCCGGCAAATCCCGGTCCAGCTCGTGGAAGACTTCACCCAGTGCGTACAACTGGTGATGCGTCATCGGTACCCCAGGTGCGAGCCGAACATTCGCGGGCACGTCATCATCCGGGTAGAATCGCCATCCCGTCTCATCCGACAACGCATTGATCCCGATATGTGCAAGCACTTCTTTGGCAGCCGCCAGGTTCCGAAATCCGGACGATGTTTCTCGGCAACCGGGAGTTCTTTCTCCATCCGCAGAGTCTGTTTCCCCAGAAAGCATGGGGTATGTGGAGCCCCGACCCTGCCCCCCATACGATTCGTGAGTGGTTAGTCGGCAGTCGTCAAACGCGCATCACGATTTCCCATCCCCAGCATCGTCCCAGGTCCAGGACTGCACGGGTTCCCTTCACTCCAGTCGGGATGACGTTCGAGAGCGACACGGCCCACCAAGCCAGTACTCTTGCCCATTGCCCATTGCCCATTGCCCATTGCCCATTGCCCATTGCCCATTGCCCATTGCCCATTGCCCATTGCCCATTGCCCGTTGCCCGTTGCCCGCCAACAACTGCCAACTGACGACTGACAACCAATCACCATCCGCCGCGTGCTACTCTTCCGGCACTCCTCAATTGGAAGTAACTCGTCGAAGGGCCTATGGCAATGGTCGAGCAAAGAGATCGGGGAACGCAGCCACCAGTTTCGCCGGTGTCGGCGGCTGAAGTCGCGCGAACGCGCGTCGATCTCCGTCGCGCCTCGCTTCTGCCACCCGCGGTCTATCACGATCCGGCCATTCTGGAATACGAGCAGGAAGCCTGGTTTGCCGATGGGTGGGTTTGCGTTGGGCGGGACGAGGATATCCAGCGCAAAGGCGACTACTTCCTCACCCAGCTCTGCGGGGAAAACATCATCGTCGTACGGGACAACGACCAGAACGTGCGCGCCTTTTTCAACTTCTGCCGCCATCGCGGCGCAACCATCGTCAAGGAAGAGAAAGGACGCGTGCCCCGCTTCCAGTGTCCATATCACGCCTGGGTCTACGATCTCGACGGCGCGTTGCACATGCCGCGGTTCTGCGACCAGCTCGAGCACTTCGACCTGAAGGAGTGGGGACTCGTTCCGGTCAATGTCGGCGTCTGGCAGGGGCTCATCTTCCTCAATATCAACAACAATGCCGCCCCGCTGCTGGAATCGCTGGGCGACATGCCGCAGTTCTTCGACCGGTTCGATCTCGCCGCGCTCCGGCGGGCGCAACTCATCGAATACGATGTCCAGGCAAACTGGAAAGCCATCATCGAAAACTACTCCGAGTGCTACCACTGCCCCGGCGTGCATCCACAGCTGAACAAGATCACCCCATTCAACATGGGCGACTGGATCGAAACCGAAGGCCCCTGGCGCGCGAGCTGGATGCCGGTGGTCGGCGACTACGACACGCTCACGATGGACGGCCAGATGACCGAGCATGGACGCGGTTTCCTGGACGGCATCACCGAGGATGACCACAAAAAGGTCTACTACTTCGTCGTTTGGCCGAACCTGCTCATCAGCTTGCACCCCGACTATCTCATGACCCACCGCGTCGTCCCGATCACCCCGGGTCGCACCTATGTCGCCTGCGAGTTCTTTTTCGACCCGGAGCAGATGGCGCAACCCGGTTTCGACCCCTCCGACGCCACCGAGTTTTGGGACCTCACCAACCGGCAGGATTGGGAAGTTTGCGAACTGCAACAGCAAGGCACCGCCTCGCGGGCGTACACTGCCGGACGATTCACCGCCATGGAAGGCGGGGTCTATGCGTTCGATGTGAAGGTCGCCGACCGCTATGCCAACGACGGCGTCGTCACGCATATCGAGGAAATCAGCAAAGCCGATGCCAGCGCCAAGCTTGTCGGCAGGATCAAGAGCCGTGCTGTTGCCGATTGACCCATATTCCGTGGAATCCGCAGTGATCCTCGCGCCTCGTTTCTGCGTACTGCAGGTGGACGGAAATCGCACGGGCGATTTCCTACCCAACGCGCAGGCCGAGGCGTCCCGTGCAGGTTCATGCGAATGTTGCCAGCCAAAGGAGCTCGCGCCAGGTGTCTGACGCCGACCTCCCGGAAGCTGGTTCGGAGCCGGATATGAAAGCGGTGTTGAATGCCGCGCTTTCCCGGCTGCCCGCGGAACAGCGCGAGGCGATCGAATTGGCAGTCGGCGCGCGCATGAACTATCGACAAATCGCCGAGCGAACCGGCGTTCAGGGCATCACCGTCCAGCGTCGCATCAATCGCGGTCTGCTTGCGCTGCAGGTAGCCCTGCGCGACTACCCAATGCTCGAATCGTTCAGTTATCCGGAAAGCGACCGATCGTGACGCACGATGATGTAACTCCCGCCCCCAATCAGGAACAGGACGACGCCGCCCTGTCGCACGATGCGATCGGGGCGTACATCCTGGGCGCGCTGCCGGATGACGAGCGCGCCGAGTTCGAAGCCCACCTGCGTGGTTGCCCGGCTTGCCAGCAGGAACTGCGCGAGCTGGGTCCCATCGCCGCCCTGCTGCCGCGTCTCTACGACGACCTCGACCTGCCTGGAATCGATCCCCTCCCGGTCGATCTCGATGCCTCTGCCGGCGTGCGCGAGCGTATCGTGGCCGAGGCGGTCTCCACTGGCGTCGCCGGAAGAACCGCCGTCGAATCGATCGACGTCACCGAGCTCGTAGGCGAGCCGCCCACCATCGAGGCGGTCGATGCCTCGGTGGAAGCGACGGTGCCAGAACTCACCGATCCGGTCGTCCCCTCGATCGCGAGTCCGGCCGTCGACGCTGCCGTGGCGATGGACGAAGCTGCCATCGCCGCGCAAGTCGCGGCCGACGAGGCCGCCGCCAGTGTCGACGATGCAGCGTCTGCTGTCGCCGCCCCGAAACGGCGGCCGCGCGGACGCATCGCGCCGGGCGAAGCGCCACCGGAGGCCAACGTCGTCTCGCTTCCGAAGCAGCGCAGTTCGATCTTGCCCTGGGCCATTGCGGCCGCCAGCCTGATTCTGGCTGTGGGCTCGATTCTCTGGGCGCTGGCGATGATGGGCCAGATCGACGATCTCGAGGCCGAGCGAGATTTCCAGGATCAGCAAGTCGCGCAGCTCAATAGCGAGCGCGAGGCGTACCTGGCGGATACCCCGGCATTGGTCTATCCCATGGTCTCGACGACGACTGGCTCGACCGATGCGCGCGGCATGGTCTATATGGATCCCGACCCCAGCGGTTGGGGTGGCATCATCGCATTCCGCGGCATGGGCCAACCTCCCTCCGGGCAGGTTTATCAACTCTGGATGATCGAGAACGGTCAGGCCGTTCCCGGCCCGACCTTCATGCCCGATTCCAGCGGAGAAGCGATGGTGCAGGTTCCTGGCGACGCCGCTACCTCGCAAGCCATGGCTGTCACCATGGAGCCAGACGGCGGTAGCCAGACGCCATCCACGACCCCCATTCTGCAGGGAGATTTGACGGCATAGCCGACGTGTCGGGGAAGTGGAATGCCGACTGGTGATCCACACGCACGCTGCCTGTTCCCCATCGGGTGAGCGCTTGTTCCCGGGCGACGCCATTGCATGGACTCCGCATGGAACATGCCCCCGGCATGGACTCGCGCTATCGGAGAGACACTACCGCCGCGGTCGCGCCGACCAAACCGGACACCAGCAACAGCCCGAACACAATCGTTCGGAACCGCTCCACCGACAATCGACGCACCAGACGTTGCCCGATCATCGTCCCAAGTACGACGGGCGGGACGACTACAAGCGAGCGCACGAAATCCTCCCGGCCCAATAGCCCCTGCTGCACCAGCGCCACAATCGTCACAGGAATGATGAGGTAGTAGTAGACGGTGATCGTCGAGCGAAACGCCGAAACGCTGTAGTCCCGGCTGCTGAGCAGGAAAACCACCGGCGTTCCATCCATCCCGGTCGTTGGCGACAGAATTCCGCTCAGCAGTCCGGCGACTGGTCCGGCGGCGGGGTCGTGCGCGTGTTTGGGACGCCACCCGCGCATGAGCAGTAGTGCCGCCACGATCACGACCAGGCTCGCCAGGAGCTTGATGTACTCCGGTTCGACCGCCCGCACGATCAGAATTCCGATCCCAATCCCCAGCCAGGCGGCAGGCAGCATTGCCCCGATCGTGCGCAGATTCGTCGTCTGCCAGGTATCGGTCAGCAGCATCCAGCGGGTGGCCAGCGCCAGGATGAGCAACATCGCCGTCACCTGCACCGGCTCATACAGCAGCAGAAGGGGAGGCGCCGCCACCAGGGAAAAGCCGAATCCCGCGGTGGCGGCCACGATCCCGCCGAACAGAGCGATCAGGAGCGTCAGGACGAGCGTGCGGTCGAGCTCGATCATCCGAACAGCGCCTGCAACGCGGTCACGATGCCGGTCGTTCCGGTCAGCAGCAGCATCACGAGGGTGATCTTGCGGAACTGCGATTGAGAGACGTATCGCAGGACACGTCTCCCGACGAAACCTCCGATGATCGCCGCTGGCAGCAGGCGAACTGCCACCTCGATTTGCTCCCACCCGACGATGCCGCGCGCGATCAGCAACGAGAGCCCGATGAAATTGACGTAATAGAAGTAGGCGGTGATGCTCCCCCGGAACTGCTGCATATCGTATTGCCGGGTGGTGAAGAGCAGGACCACGGGCGGGCCGGACATTCCCGTGGAGGTGCTCAGCGTTCCGGACGCCAACCCGGCCAGCGGCGCGGCAAATGGGTGATGCACCGCGTCGATACGCCAGCCGCGCAGCACCGAGATCGCGAACAGGATCACCACCATTCCGGCAATGAGCTTGATCAGCGCCGGCTCCAGCCGGTGCAAGAGCACCGTCCCGACAAAGACCCCAATCGTCGCGCCGGGGATGAGGGCGCCCACGGTGCGAATCTGCACCGTCCGCCAGGTGCTGAGCAGCACGATCCAACCGCTCGCCAGCGCGAGCGAGCTCCCGACTGTGGTCACGGTGGCGGGAGGAAAAAGCATGAGCAGCAACGGAACCGTCACCAACCCGAAACCGAACCCGGCCAATCCGGAGACGATTCCGCCGACCAGAGCGATGAGCATTGCAAGCAAAATGGTTTCCGACATCCGCTCCCCTCGCGCGGCATCGTATCCCGCCGCGCGGGGGAGCGTCTGCAGACATACGCTGAACTCAGTAGACCGCGAAATCCCGCAAACGACGTATGGTTCTGGCGAGCGGTCTGGATTACGATCTGAAACAGAGATCGATGCCTTGCGTGGTCTGCGGAGAGGAGGGCGAAACAATCGAGCGGACTCGAGCGGAATAAGCGGTGTCGAAGATAAGGCGTTGTGTGAGAACCACCATTATTGTTGGAGGACGAAATAGCGTGAAAGCTCGAATTGTTGTCTTGGCGGGTCTTGTATTGGCCCTCGGATTGCTTGCTCCGGTAACGGCTGGATCCCGCGTGCGTGCGCAGGAACCGGTCGATTGCCGCGGATTGCAGGCGTATGCTGATCAATACCATGCCGTCGGGCAGACGTATCAGCAAGCGATGTCCGGGATCGATACCTCGAACATCGAGGGCTGGACTGCCACCGAGTTCGCGGCCGCGCATGCCGCGGTCGATACGGCGATTGCCGGTGTGAACGCGTTGACCCCGCCTGCCATCGCGGTCGAGATGCAGGCCCAGGCAGTTTCCTCGCTCGAACTCTTCAAAGAGATGTTGACCGCAATCGAGCAGGAAGGCATGCTCGGAGCGCTCCCGTATATCGACCAGATCAACTCCGCGGGTGATGCGCTCGACGCGATCGTGCTTCCCATCGAAGAGCACTGCAATGTCGCCATTCTGGACAACGATGACGACGGAACCCCGGAAGTGGGTGTTGGCGTGGCGCTCGATCCGGCGCTCGATCCCAGCGCGCCACTCGGTGACTACACCAACCCCATCCCGGTGGGAACGGCACAGCAGACCGTCGATAGCTGGACGATCCAGGTCGTCTCGGTCACGCCGGACGGTACACAGGCTGTTCTGAACGAGAACTCGTTCAACGAAGCGCCAGACGCGGGTCGCCAGTTCTTCATTGCCACCATCACGGCCGTCAATACTGGCGCCGCTCCGGCCACCTTCGATGGCAACTTCCGCTTGCGGGCGCGTGGCGCCGATGGCACGATCTATACCGCCTTTGGCGATGCCTGTGGCGTGACGCCAAATGAATGGGATCAGGACATGAACGTGGCGCCGGGCGCTTCCCAGACGGCCAACCTTTGCTGGTCGGTTCCCTCGGACCAGGTGCAGAATCTGCGCATGTTCGACAAGCAAGCCGAAAGCTCCGGGCTCGTCTACTGGTCGCTCGGCCAGGACGTCGTCTAGCGAGGCGCATTGTCGCGAACTGCTCGGGCGGCGGGGGCCAGATGGCTCCCGCCGTTGTTGTTTATCCCAACGTGTCCGGTTCATCGGCGCGCATCGATCTGGGCTATGCCAATCGGGAGCACTCTGGTAAAGTCCGATCAGGTCCGACTATGGGATCTGTTTTCGTGTGCATCTGGGGGAACGTGGATGAAACGTAGTCTTGGAATGATCCTGGCGCTGGCAGTGCTGGCGCTGAGCATGAACGGGCTCATGAGTGGCGCAATCGCTCAGGATGCGACGCCGACGGTCGATCCGGCCATGGTCGAAGCTTCGCCCATCACCGAAGAAGATTGCACCGGCGTTACCGAATACGCGCGCATTCTGGTCGTGCTGGCCTCAGGGCTCGCCGCGGCTGCATATGGTCTGCCGTCCCAGCAGATCTCCGAATGGTCCGATGAGGCGTACACCAAATTCATCGCAGCGCTCACCTGGGTCATCGAAGAGCTCACCGGCGCAACACCGCCGGAAGCAGCCCAGAAGCTGAACGACTACGCCATCGTGGCCATCAAGACGGTCCAGGGCGCAATCGTCTTCATCCGCACGTCTGGTGTCGGCGGCATGCTGCCGTTCGCCGATCAGCTCGACAAAGTCGACGACGTGCTCACCACGATCATCACCACCCTGGAAGAGGCTTGCCCAGGTAGCACCGAAGGCATCGGCACCCCGATCGCCTCGCCGGCCACCGCCTGACACCCCGGCGCTCGCGCAGATTCAGAAGGAACCGCCTGGTCGATTCGGCCAGGCGGTTCTCTTGTCTCGATCTCGATGTCGAAACCGCTTCGCTGCGAACGACAATGACGCAGGATCTGGAACGATCGGTCATGGCGGGAAGAAGGTGAACTGAACGTGGACGCAATCGATTTCGCGGCGTTGCCTCAGGGGGATCTGCGATTGCTGCACGCTCCAGCCGCGCAGGAGATGCTGCATTCGCTGGAACCGGCTCGGGTGGCCTATCTCGGGCCTGACGGTTACCCCCGCGTGTCCACCATGCAGTTTCACTGGACCGGAGAGGAACTGGTGGTGACCTCGGTAGCGTCACTTCCGAAGGTGCGCGCCATTCGCGCGCATCCGCGGGTGCAGGCAACCATCGACACCTTTGCCATTACCTCCGGTGTGCCGATGCGCGTGCTTGCCATTCGGGGTGACGCATCGGTGACCGAGGTCGAGGGCGTGGTGGAGGAAGCCTATCTGGCCAATTGCCGCTATATCGGCAAGGACGCTGCCGATGGCTGGGCGCAGTGGATCAGTCAGCCGGGCACACGAATTGCCCGCATCGCGATTCGTCCGCGGTGGGTGAGCCTGCTCGACTATCAGACGCGCTTTCCCGAGGGTTGGCCCGACCACCTGCGCCCGTGATCCGAAGGGCAGCGTGCCCTTTGCAATGACGCCACGGCTCGGGATAATGCGTCGTATGGATGACGCATTGGACATCGAGCGCGCACCCGAGTTGCTTGCCTGGCTTCGAGCACACGGTTGGATCGGTCCGGACGAGCAACCAGCCATCGAGGTGCTGCACGGCGGTGTCTCCAACAAGACGGTGCTGGTCGAACGGGCCAATGGCGATGCCTGGGTGCTCAAGCAGGCGCTTCCCAAACTGCGCGTGCAGGTCGATTGGTTCTCGCCGGTCGAGCGGGTGCATCGGGAAGCGCTTGGGCTCCGCTGGCTGGAGCGCATCGCCCCGCCAGGAACGATCACGCCCCTCGTCTTCGAAGACGTTCCCCAGCATTGCATTGCCATGGCTGCCGTTCCGCAACCGCATGAGAACTGGAAGCAGATGCTCCTGCGCGGTGAGGTCGTTCCCGATCATGTCGACCAGTTCGCCACCCTGCTTGCCACCATTCATCGCGACAGCGCGCTCCGGAGGGCCGAGCTGGAGCCGGTCTTTGACGACCGCAGCTTTTTCGAGAGCCTGCGCCTGGAACCCTATTTCGGCTTCACCGCCGGGGAGGCGCCAGCAGCCCGTCGATTCCTGCTCGATTTGATCGAAGAAACCCGCGCGCACGTCGAAACGCTGGTGCATGGCGACTACAGCCCGAAGAATGTCCTGGTCCATGATGGGCGGCTCGTGCTGCTCGACCACGAGGTCATCCACTTTGGCGATCCCACCTTCGATCTGGGCTTTTCCCTGACACACTTCCTCTCGAAAGCGCATCATCTTCCATCTCGACGTGATGCCTTCGCCGAGGCGACGCGGCAGTACTGGGAACGCTATCGACAGTTGGTCGCGGAAGAACCATGGGCGGACGATCTGGAGGGCCGCGCGGTGCGCAAGACGCTGGGCGTCATGCTTGCCCGGGCGCGCGGCCGCTCTCCTCTTGAGTATCTCGACCAGGCCGCGCGCGATCGCCAGGCAACCGCCATCATTGCGCTGATGTCGGCTCCGCCAGCCACTGTGCCGGCACTCACCGACGCATTCCTCGATCGTATTTCCGCACTGGAGTCTGCCTAGATGCCCGCCATTCGTACCCTGACTGCTCAGGAAATCCTCGACAGCCGGGGCCGCCCGACGGTCGAAGTCTGCTGCACGCTGGAAAGCGGCGCGCGCGCTTGTGCGTCGGTACCGTCCGGCGCATCGACAGGCTCGGCGGAAGCCCTGGAGCTCCGCGACGACGATCCCGGGCGCTATCGCGGGCTGGGATGCCGCACGGCCGTGCACAACGTCGAGCGTCCCATTGCCAGCGCCGTCGGCGGAATCGAATTCGAGAACCAACGGGAACTCGATGCCACCCTGATCGCGCTGGATGGCACTCCGAACAAGTCCCGCCTGGGCGCGAACGCCATTCTGGGAGTGTCGCTTGCCTACGCTCGTGCCGTTGCCGCCGAGCGCGGCGTTCCGCTCTATCGCCAGTTCGCCGACATCTTCGAGCCGAACATGGACCTTCGGTATCTGCCCCGTCCCACCGTCAATCTCTTCTCCGGTGGCAAGCATGCTGGCGGTCAGGTGGAGATTCAGGACATTCTGCTGGTCGCCAATGGGGCGGAGACGATCGACGATGCTCTCGCATGGACCTGGGCGGTCTACCAGACAGCGGCCGAGCTGATCGCGCAGCGCTACGGTGAGCGCGCGCTGAAAGCCGACGAAGGCGGATTGGCGCCCTCGGCCAAATCGATCGAAGAGTTGTTCGAGCTCGCCATCGATGCCATCACCGACAGCGGCTTTCGACCGGGAATCGACCTTTCGCTCTGTCTCGATGTCGCGGCCAGTCACTTCACGAGCGGAGAGGGGTATCGGATCGCGGGAGAGTGGGTCTTTCCAGGTGGGCTGATCGACCGCATTGGCCGATGGGTCGACACCTATCCGATCGTCAGCGTCGAGGATGGGCTCGCAGAGAACGATTGGGACAACTGGCCGGCGCTCCTCGAACGGATTTCCCCCCGGGCGATCGTGCTTGGCGACGACTTGCTCACCACGAACCCACGCCGTATCGAGAAGGCCATCGAGACCGGCGCGGCGAATGCCCTCTTGCTCAAGGTCAATCAGATTGGCACGCTTTCGGAAGCGGCCGAAGCCGCGCGTATTGCGCGCGCGGCTGATTGGAAGATCGTCGTCTCGGCGCGTTCCGGTGAAACCGAAGACAACTGGTTGGCCGATCTCGCGCTCGGCTGGCAGGGTGACGACGCTCAAGGTCGGCCCGTCACCCAATCCGAACGTCTCGCCAAATGGAACCGTCTGCGCTCGAACGGGAAACCGGTCTCCCCGTCACTCCCTGGCCAAACGGCGCCTGATTCGCGTCGCTGTCCCGGCGCTCCCATTGCGGCCGCCGTTTGGGCGTCCACGACCGTTCCAGCGCCGGACCAACGTCCCCTATACTTACCGGCTGCAATTCGGGCGGACTCGCCACAGCATCGAACGAACCAACATGTCCCTCCAGCTCAAGCCCATCATCAATCCAGGCCACCCTGCCGACCTCCCGACCGACGCCGAATCGCTCCTTTCCGAGGAGAAGATCGGGCCACGGGACGGGGCAGGCAAGACGGTTGTGGTTGCCATGAGCGGCGGGGTGGATAGCGCGGTGACCGCGCTCATCATGCGCGAGCGCGGCTACCGCGTGATCGGCATGAATCTGCGCCTCTTCTCGCCGGACGATCCGGAGCACTCGGTCAATCCCTGTTGCGGTATCCCGGCCATGGACGATGCGCGCGCCACCTGCGCGCTGATCGGCGTCCCGTTTTACGCGATCAACATGGAAACCGAGTTCGGGCAGCATGTGGTCGACAAGTTCGTCGATGAGTATGCCCACGGCCGCACTCCAAACCCGTGCCTGGAGTGCAACCGGCATGTCAAGTTCCGCCATCTGGTGCAGCGCGCTCGCATGCTCGGGGCCGATTGCCTGGCGACCGGGCACTACGCGCGCGTGGTCCACGGAACCGACGGTCAGCCGCACCGGCTGTATCGTGCTGTCGACCAGCGCAAGGACCAGAGCTACGTTCTCTACACGATGGATCAGGACCAGCTCGGTTACATCACCTTCCCGCTCGGCAACTTGATCAAGCCGGAGGTTCGCCAGTTGGCGCGCATCTTTGGCCTGCCCGTCGCCGAGAAGGAGGAGAGCCAGGAGATCTGCTTCGTCGGCAAGGGATCGTATGCCGATTTCGTGGCCAAGCGGCGCCCCGATGTCACCCGTCCCGGCGAGATCGTGACCACCGACGGAACCGCCATCGGTCAGCACAAGGGACTGGTGCATCACACCATCGGGCAGCGCAAGGGAATCGGCGTGCCCCGCCCGGAACCGCTCTATGCGTTGCGGCTCGATCTGGCGGAAAACCGGCTCGTGGTCGGTTCCCGGACCGAGGCGGAGGCCGTGCGCGTGACGGCTGAGAGCGTCTCCCTGACCCAGGGAACCTGGCCGGAATTGCCGCTGGAGGTCACGGTATCGGTACGCTATCGAGGCACGCCCATGCCGGCAACCGTCTCGTTTGGGTCCGAGGCCGAGCGATTGGCAACCATCGAATTCGATACCGACCGGCCGATTGCCGCGCCGGGACAGGCCGTTGTCTTTTATGATGGAGATGAAGTGCTCGGCGGCGGTACGATTGCCACGGTCCAGCGCGCCTGGGAAGGCGCTGAGGCGAAGGCGGCCGGCTGACGCCGCAGGTCCAGAGTCCAGAGGGTGAGGGACGGGATTGACTGACACGTATATGGGAGGCAATCGGGACGACGACCCGATCTTTGCCTCCAGCAATCCATCGGTGCAGCCGGTTCCGCCCGGGTTCGAGCCAATCACCGATCCATACGCGCAGCCCGATCTGGAAACCCGTCTCATGGGCCAGACCGAGGAACAGAAGAACACCACCCTCTACTTCATCCTTGGCGGCACCGTTATCCTGCTCCTCTTCATCGCGCTCACCGCGTTTCTCTACTACCTCGGTGGCGACGATCAATCCGCCCTCGAGCGGCTGATGAACATCGCGGTGATCTATATCGTCTTCCTCTCGGCGGCAATCGTCATCCTGCTGGCTGCGGCGACAGTTGCCTTCGTCTTCCTGACCCTCCAGTTGCGCGACAAAGCGTTGCCGGCGATGGACGAGCTCACCAGAACGCTCAAGAACGTGCGCGGGACAACCGAGTTCATGAGCGAGGAAGCTGTCAAGCCGGTCATCCAGGCGGCTGGCAAAGCGGCCCAGGTGGGCGCCGCCTTCCGGGTCTTCCGCAACGCCAGCAAGCGAAAGTGGTGAGCGAGCACCAGATCATCCGGCCGGTGCGCATCGACGAGGCGCAGGCTTTGCACGAGCTGACCCAGCGCTCGACGATGCATTGGGGGTACGAGCCGGAATTTCTCGAATGGGAACCGGAAGCGATCGCCGTTACGCCTGAGTTTCTGGAAAATGCGCTTGCCAGCTTCGCGCTGGAAGAGCACGGGACCCTTGTCGGCTACTACACCATCACCGGCACGGCCGAGCATGCGCATCTCGACAAGCTCTTCGTCGATGCTCCCTACATTGGCGCCGGCCGCGGCAAGCTCTTGTGGAATCACGCCATCGCTACCGCGAAATGGCTGAACGTGCAGAAGCTCGATTTCTATGCCGATCCGAACGCAGCCCCCTTCTACCGCGCGATGGGCGCTGTCTGGATCGGCGAAGAAGAAACCTCCCGCCCGGGCTGGAACCTGCAGTTCTTCGAGGTCCCGCTGCGGTAGCCCCCCCACCGAGCACCCATCCCGCCATCCCAGCCCCCGTCCCGCCACCCCACCCACTACCCCGTAGTCCCGCACATGCACCCTGCCATCGCGCAAACCATCCCGTCATCCCGAGCTTGCCGAGGGATCTCTTGTTGCGCTGAAACCTGCTCTCCGAGAGGGTGCCATGTGACCGGGGAACAAGAGATCCCTCCACTTCGGTCGGGATGACGGAGGGGTGGCAGCGGGCTCCAGTCGGGATGACGGAGGGGTGGCTGCGGTCAGGGCAGGCTCTCCACATCGGTCGGGATGACGGAGGGACGCGTGCGGACTACGTTCCGCTTGGATCCATCACCCGGCCGATGAAGAGGATCGTGCCCGTTTGCATGTCGCGGATCAGGAAGATGAACGGGCGATCGATGTTGACCTCCAACGGCGGATCGGTGGGCGCGGCCGCGCCGACCATCAGCACCGCGGTCGCCGCGGCCGCCTCGGTGCCCTCTTCGTCGACACTGATGAACGCCTTGTGCAACACATCGCCGATCCAGAGCGGTTCCGTCGATCCCGCTTCCTGCATGCCGGAGAAATCAGCCAAACTACTATTGAACGCGTCGGTCATGCCCATCGCCTGGAGCGTGATTGCCAGGCTGGTGGAGTAGTCGAACTCGAACTTCGGCATGGAGAGAACGAGTTCGCGGCTTCCGGTGCTGGCCAGCGCGGCGGCGAGCGATTCCGGATTCAGGTCCGCCTCCACCTCGCCGAACCGTCCATCGTCCGGCAGGATCACGGTAAAGGCGAATTGGCTCTCGGCATAGGGCAACTGGATAACCTGATATCCCTCACCGGCGGCATAGCTGAAGAACTCCTGCTGGTGCATGAAGGGCACACTGGTGGTCGAGCCGTCTGCACGGTGGAAGTCGCCATTCGCGGTTTGGTTGACGTCGAACGTATCCAGCCATCCACCGTAGAAATAGATCGCGTTCGCGAGCACCATGCGGGAGTCTCTGGTGATCGCGCCCTCGGGCACGATGTTCTGAATCTTGTCCTCGGTGTGCTGAGCCACCCAATCGTTGATCTCTTCCCGGACGCCATCTGGATCGTTCTGGAAGTCCGCCGGTTGCAACCCCGCGCCGTAGTGTTCGGCCAGGGTGTCGCTGAAGATCGAGCTAAACGGGAAGGTCTGCTCGCCCCAGAGCCCGTTGGCGATCTGCAGCGATCGGGGCGGGTAGCCATAGTCGGTATTGGCTGGTCCCGTTCCACGGGTCACCAGATCGTCGTTCAGCGTCTGAAAGGCAACAGGCACCCGATCCGGACCCAGAGTGAAGTGGAGCACCTCGGCCATTTGCTTGGCGGTCGCTCCTTCGGCTCCGGCGTAGGTCATCGCCAGCGCCTGGGAGATGCTGTAGGGCGAGATGAACAGGTTGCCGTCGTCGCTGTTCATTGCCGCATAGAGATCGAGCGCGAATGCGGTGTTTCCATCGACAAGTTCAGTGACCGGATCGCTCTGCGCCACGACGCCGAGTCCTCCGGAAAACGTGAGCACCAGGGCCAGCGCCAGCAGCGGAAGGTTTCGTCGCATTGCATCCTCCTTTTCACGAAGAACGTATCCGGATGATACCGGGAGCGTCCTGAGAGGGAAACGTGCGGGGCGGGAGAAATGTTCCGGACAGCGTGTCCGTCGTTCACACCCACTGGACGAGCTGATAGATGATGCCACCTGGATCGAGCACCTGGAAATAGCGCTCGCCCCACGGTTCGGTCTGGATGGTGGTCGGGAAGATCAGGTCCTGACCCTGTAGCCGCTCCCACTCGGCGTCGATCTCGTCCACGACGAACACCACCAACAGGCCCATGCCGGCCGCCGCCGCGTGTGTGGCCGGCTTGAAGCTCGGCAAACCCACTTCCAGGAAGATGATGTTGAAGCCGGCATCATCACGAGTGAGCGAGATGAAGCCGGTCGATTCCATCTCTCGTCGAAAGCCGAACAGCGTCTCCAGAAACTCTGCAGATCGTTCCACATTGGGAACATTGAGGGAAATGGCGGATTGGGTGATGCGCATTTGTCCTCCATTCATTGGTCGGAAGCAGAGGCGCGTAGAACGCGGCAGCGTACGACCCGTGAGACGGAACGAGCCTATGCGCGGTTCTGCCGCAACACGCTCGACAGCACTCCCATCCCCAGCCCAATGACGATTCCCAACAGAAGATGATCGAACATCACCCCGATTGCCACCCCAATCACGAGTCCCGCCAGCCATATTCCGGCAGCGGTCTTGATGTCGAAGTCGTTCATCGGTTCATTCCACGTTCCGCATTCTGATCGAGGGAGTGCTTCGGCCGCTTCCTTTTGTTATCGGGCACGCGCGCTTGCCCGCATGGTCCAGTCTGCCAGAAACGGGAAGCTCGAGCTTGCCTCTCGTTGCCCACGACTCCCGCAGGAAGGCGTCACGACCGATGCTCACCCACGTGTACAATCCGAAAAACACAAGGCATTTGGAGGTCTGACATCGACGTCAACGAGACCGCCACGGTCGCCCACTCGTCTGACGGGCCAGTGCCGCTTCGGCGCACCTTTCTTTTCACCGATATCGAAGGCAGCTACCGGCAATGGGAGCGCCATCCGATTGCGATGCCCGCTGCGCTTGCAGTCCATGATGCGATCCTGCAACGAGCGGTGGCGGCGCAGAATGGGCACGTCTTCAAGACCATCGGCGACGCTATATGCGCGGTGTTCGACCACCCGCTGGATGGCGTTCGCGCGGCCATAGCCGCCCAGCAGGAACTCTTCGCAACCGATTGGCAGGTCCTCGGGCTCGTCCAGCCGATCCGCGTGCGCATGGCGCTGCAGGACGGCGAGGTGGTGGAACACGACGGCGATTTCTCCGGCCTGGTGCTCAACCGCATCTCCCGGCTCTTGCGCGCCGGGCACGGTGGACAGGTACTCCTCAGCCGTTCGGTGGCAGATCAGATCGAACGGGCCGGTATCGATCAGGTCGGGCTGCGCGATCTGGGCGAGCGCCGCCTGCGCGATGTCCCCGGCGCGCATCACATCTACCAACTCGAGATTGCTGGCTTGCCGCACGCGTTTCCACCGCTGGAGACACTCGATGCGGTTGCCCACAATCTGCCGGTGGCGCTCAATACCTGTCTCGACCGCGAGGCCGAGTTGGCCGAGATCCGCCGTCTGCTCCTCGATTCGCCTGCCCGGCTGGTGACGCTGCTTGGTCCGGGCGGCATCGGGAAGACCCGGCTGGCGCTGCATGCCGCTTCCCAACTGATCGACGTCTTTCCGGGAGGCATCTGGTTTGTCGATCTTTCCGGCATTCGCGACACCGCGTTGATCTCCACCGCGGTCGCCTCGGTGCTCAGTGTGCGCGTCGAACCAGGGATCGATACCCAGCGCGCGCTCATCGAAGCGATCGGCGACCGGGAAATGCTCCTCGTGCTCGACAACTGCGAGCAAATCGTCGATGGCATCGCCCGGTTCATTGCCGGACTCCTGCCGACCGTGCCTCGGCTGCGCGTGCTGGCCACCAGCCGGGCGCCGCTCGAATTGCGGGGCGAGCAGCGGATCGAGATTGGGCCGCTTCCCATCGAGAAGAACGACGATGCCGGTCCTGCCGTGCAACTGTTCATCGAGCGAGCCCAGCAGATCCGCCCGTCGTTCGAAATGACCGAGACCAATCAGGAATCGGTCTACGAAATTTGCCGCCGCGTCGATGGCATCCCATTGGCGCTCGAGTTGGCCGCCGCGCGCGTGGCCGTGCTCAGCCCGGAGGCATTGCGCGCCCGGCTCTCCTCCCGGCTCACGCTCCTCACGTCCACCAGCCGTGACCTTCCCGAACGCCACCAGACGCTGCGCGGCGCGATCGAGTGGTCCTACGCGCTACTGAGCCCCGAAGAGCAGAGCGCCTTCCGCACCCTTTCCGTTTTCCAGGGCGGTTGGTCCCTCGCCGGCGCCCAGGCGGTCATCGGCCTGGACGATGTGGCCACCATGGAAATCCTCGCCTCCCTCTGCGACAAGAGCCTCGTCCGCCTCTCCGAATCCGACGACGCCGAACCGCGCTACTCCATGCTCGAAACGATCCAGGAGTATGGAATGGAGCTGTTGACGGCGAGCGGTGATCTGGATACGAAGCGAGTGGCGCACGCCGAGTTCTTTGTCGATCTCTCCGCGGAAGCGTCGCAATTCATTCAGGGCGGACCGCACCAGATGCGATGGCTCGGCATTCTGGACAGAGAGATCGCAAATCTCCGGGTCGCCCTGGAGGGAGCGCTCGACTTGGGCCATGCCGCATCGGCGGTCGATCTCTCGATCAACCTCTGGTACTACTGGTCGACGCGGGGACTCCTGGAAGAAGGCCAGCGCCGGCTAGCGAGCGCGCTCAATCTCGCCTCGGAGGTGGATCAGCGGTTGCGTGCTCGTGCGCTCCTGGCGCTCGGCAATCTTTGCGTAGAGCGGGGGGAGTTACCAGCAGCCGAGGTGCTCTACCGTCAAGCGCTGCAGATTTCACGATCCGAAGACTATGCGCTCGGCATAGCCCAATCACTTTCAGTTCTTGGTATGGTCTCGGGTATGCAAGGGCAGTCCGAGGAAGAGTATGCGTACCAGATCGAAGCGCTCGATCGTTGTCGGTCGCTTGGCGTTCCCCGGGGAATCGCGTCCTCGCTGGTCAATTTGGCGGTGTGGGCGCTCAACATGGGCAAGTTCGACGATGCCCTGGCATACCTGGATCAGGTCCGCGCGGAACAGGAACGGCTACAAGACGATGTCGGACTGACGTTCGGCAAGGCGTACAGAGCGTATGTCTTGCAGAGCATGGGCAAGTTCGACGAGGCAGCGAACCTCTTCGAGGAAGCTGAGGAAGAGTCGCTTCGCAGCGATATGCTCGATGGAGTCTGCTTCGCACAGGTTGGCCGGGCGGTGGTCGAACTGGAACGCGGCAATCTTGCGCTCGCATTGCTGTTGGCGGAAGAAGCGCTTGCGGGTTCACGGATCCGCGGCGATCGAATCTTCATCGCGAATGCGTTCGATGTGCTGGCCATGGTCTGCTCGAAATCCGGAGACCCGCAACAGGGCGCCGAAGCGCTGGGTGCAGCGCATCATCTTCGGACCGTGACGAATACGCCCACGCCAGCATACTGGGCGCCTCGTGTCGCTCATGCGCGTTCGAACCTGGAGGCGTTGCTCGGTTCTCGCGAGTTTGCGAGGCATTGGGAGCGTGGCCGTCAGACAGAGATGCGCTCGAACTGGCTCGTCGTTGCTCCTCCCGAGCTGCTCGAGCTGGTCGCAAGCGCTCCTCACGAGTCTCGCTCTTGCCCCGCGGCCGCGCCATGATATGCTGTCGCCAGCCCACAACGTACAGGTCATTCTGAGTCGAGCCGCGGTCGAACCGGCTGAGGAGCACGCATGTCTCTCTTCGATTATCCGTTGGTATTGGAAGCACGGATTCCGTTCATCATCGAAGCGGCCGCGCGCTATCGGTTGCAGGCCTGGGAGCTGAATCTCACCAGGAGTGGATGTGATGACGAGGGCGAAACCTACGACGTGCCAGCGGGGCTTGGCGCGGGATACCTTGGGATTGTGTGGGATGGATCAGTCAGCCTGACGGTACGAGATGACGACACCCGATCGCATGAGGTCACATCGGGACTCGGCATTTTCTTGTTCGACACCATTGCAAAAATTGGTTTGGGCGCCGGTGCATCGGCGGCACGGGTAGCAGTTGTCGCGGTTCTCGATTGGGATGCTCCGGACCCAAGTCTGGGACTGCCGGAACGAGGGAAATGTGGCGAACTGCCGTTGCCCGACTTCCCAAGCAGTGGACAGACCGTCATCGCAATCCTTCGGCAATTGCAGTTTTGGGACGATCAGAACCCAACGCCCAATCCACAAGAGCCGGAGCTTTGGCCTCGTCCAGGGTTTTTTCTGACAACGATCGACGGACCGCAGGCGGGCCGGCAGTGTGAGCGAGTCCTCGAAGCTGATGACGATGGTGGTCTTGATTTCATCATGCTCCCCCAAGAACAGAACGCGTCATACAGTATCGGGAATGGCGGAAGCCCCTTGGCGTATGTGCTCGACTTCTATGTCGAGGGCGACGACGTCCCCACGAGAGGAAGCGGCGGTGGCACGGAGCCTGGATGCAAGATCCGTTGTTGGGGACCGTGAGTATCGCTGGTGGTTGGATATCTCCAGCACTGAATAGACCGAGAACCCCGTATAGTTCCCGATTGGCCGGGTAGTCGTCCGGCAATCGTCAGGGACTCACCGTGCTCCGCCTCCGACGCCCGCAGCTTGGGCTTCCACAACCCGTCGTGCCCATCTTCTGGGCGCTCATCCTGATCGAGTCCGCCTACGGGGCGTATCTCGGCATCCTGCCGCTCTGGATCGAGAAGCTCGGCGCGCCGATTGCCATCGTCGGTCTGTTGCTTGGGGCCAATGGCATCCTGCGCCTCTTCGTCCTCTTTCCTTCGGCCAATATCGCCAACCGTTTTGGCTATCGGCGCACCATCATGGTGGCTCGAGCAGCGGCCCTGGTTGGCCTGGTGGCGGCCGCGCTGGCGACCCATTGGCAGCAGCTGCTTGTGCTCATCATTGGCATCGCCATCGGTGAGATCGTCTTTCCGCTGCTGCAAACCCTGGTCGCTGCCGAAGCGGGCGAGCAGCGAATGCGCGCCTTCGCGCTCATCTTCACGGTCGGTCCGTCAGTCGCGCTGGCGATCGGGCCGATCATTGCCGGCGCGCTGGTGGCCGTGGCGGGTATGCGCGCCGCATTTCTGCTGGCCGCAGCGCTCACCGCGGCCTCGTTCTACTGGCTGCGCAAGATCGAAGAACCTGTCTCACACAAGGAACGCGATCTCTCGCAGCAATCCGGCTACCGGGAAGCGATCGCCGATTACCGCATCCGCACCATCACATTGCTGCTGCTGGGCGTGGTCTTCACCTGCTCGTTGGGCGTCGCCTTTATTCCGACCTTCCTGGAGGACGTGCGCGGGTACCAACCGGCATCGATCGCCACGTTCTCGGCGCTCGGCGCGGTTGGCTCGGCGCTCTTCGGCATGGCGGTCGCACGCACACGCAAGCTGCAGAAAGAGCCCTTCCTGGCGGTTGCCATCTCGCTCGGGATGATCGTGATCTCGCTCGTGCTGTTCCACGCCAGCGCGCTCCTGCCGGTCATCCTGTTTGCCTATCTGCTGCGCGGCGGCTTCTTTTCCGCCTGGGCCATGCTCAACGCGTCGCTTGGGGTGAACGCTCCCGCCCGGCACCGTGCCCGCGGTTTCGCCATCGTGGAGATGGCCGGTGGTCTGGCGTCGTCGTTCGGTCCCATCGTGGGCGGGGTGCTCTATGCGAAACGCAACACTCTGACGTTCGAAGTCGCCATCCTGCTTGGCATCTGCCTCATCCCGGTCGTCCTCTGGGTCAACCGCACCGCGCGCCATTGGCCGCATGGGGACACGGAACCGGCGCCATCCATCGAAGACGAGCCCATCATTGGCGAGATTCCCGAGATTGCCCCCGAGATCGTTCTCGAGACCGCCACTGTTCCGCAGTCCGTCGGGGCAGGATCGGAGAGCTGAAGCCCGAGACGATTCCGGCCGCGAACGGCGGCTGGGCGCTTCGGCTATCGGCTTCGGATGACGCCGATTCCCTGACGAACTTCCCCCAGGTGATACGCGCTATGCGCGGCCAGCGCGAACGCGCCGCCAACGAGATCGGCGTTCCAGTCATGGGTCTCACGTGCAAAGGTCACGACCCATTCGTAGGAGTCGTTCAGCCGTCCGATCAATGCTTGCCATTGGGTGTCATCGACTGGTGCGATCTGCCACGATCCCTCCCAATCGGCCTTGGCGGTGAAGTTGGTGGCCAACCCTTCGCGCAGCGCCTCCACGTAATACGCGGTGTGCTGCACCTGCGCGGCCAGGCTCGCCGACTGGTTCGACACGGGACTGTTCGCCTCCTCGGCGGTGATGTCCGCAAGCGTGTCGAAGAACGAGTTGTCATCATCCAACAGGTAATGCGGCCCGGTCGTGTGCTGGAAGATCTCGTTCCAGATCGCGAGGAATTGGTCGCGGAAGTCATTGACGGCGATTTCGTTGGTGATCGTGCGTTCGGTCACGGGTTGGCTCCTGCTGCCTCGAATGCGTGCGCTCGGTTGATTCGTCAATGAAACGGGGGAGCGCTCGATTTGTCAGAAGCCGGCAGCTTGTCCAGCCGAATCTGACGGGACTCGCAGGAACGGCCCATCGTCACTCCGCGCGCTCCCGCTGTTGAAACGCTGGGCAACAACGCTCAGCAATCACCTCGATTCCGTATCAGGTGGGCAGATTGCCGACCTCTTTCAGGATCGACCAGCAGTTGATGGCAGAGTTGATCAACAGGAGAAAGATCGGCAGCACCATCCAGTCGATCAGGGTGCTCTGGTCCAGGATCAAGCTGCACCCAATGGCGCAGGCCGCGACATAGGCGGCAATGATGTAGCTGAATCGCTTCAACCCGGCATGGTTCTTCGACCAGCGCGGATCCGGATCGGTACGCAAACTGCGCATGTCCAGCCAGACCTGCCGGAGCCCGAGCAGCGACACCGCCGCAATCGGGATGCCGAGCCCCGGACCCGACGGATCGGGTATCAGGAAGAGCAGCGAGAACGTGAGCATGAGCATCAGCCCATGGAACGTTTCCGAGCACCAGATGCGCAGGCCAGGCGGTGACGAATCGCTCATGATCCTCGGACTGAGCGCCAGCGCCACGAAGAGCAACCCAACCAGCACCCCGGCGATTCCGGCCACCGCGGAATAGAAGGCTGACCAGTCCTGCAGTTCGCTTTCGATGCTCAACACAGCCATAGAACGGTCCGCAAGTGAAGCCAATGGATCCATGCATCACCGTACCTGTTTGGCTGGAAAGACACAATCCCTGGGAAATGGGAAATGGGAAATGGGAAATGGGAAATGGGAAATGGGAAACGGCGCACCAGGATTGACTCCAAGCGTATTCTCAGGAAAGCTGCAGAACACCCACAGAGACGAGTCCTAGGATAGTCCCAGATCGATCGAAGTCACGATCGAACGAACAGGGAACATGCGGCTCGGTCGCGACCCTCCCCGGGGCCGAGCCGCCTCGGAAGAGGATGAAAGGAACGGAGGACGGCCATGAACTCCCACACATTGATCAAGGGCGTCTCTGTTGTTGCAACCGCATTGGCCATCGCGCTCGGCGGAGTCGGAGTGGTGTCGCCGGAGACCGGTCTGGTCCGCGTTGCCGCACAGGCATCCGCCACCGCTGCCTTCACCGTTGGGCAAGCGGTGGTTGTGAACGCGGATGCGCTGAACATGCGCGCGGATGCCTCGATCGACGCTGAAATCGTCACCACCTTGCAAAACGGCACCTGGGCCACCGTTGTGGACGGCCCGGTCACCGGTGGCGACTACTCCTGGTATCAGGTCGAGTACGACGACGACACCGGATGGGTCGCGGCTGAATATCTGGTCGATGCCGCCACGGGCGGGTCATTGACCGCTGGATCGACGGTCATCGTCAATACCGAAGCGCTCAACCTGCGAAGCGCCGCCGGCAGCTCGTCCGAGGTCGTCATGATCCTGGACGGCTCGACCGAAGGCAGCGTGGTGAGCGGACCGGAGACCGCCGATGACATGGACTGGTACCAGGTCGATTTCGACGGCACGCAAGGATGGGTGAGCCGCACCTATCTGGCGGTTCCCGCCACCGAAGCCGATGCAACTGGCACGGTGACCGGTGTGCTTGCGACCGCAACCGCGGTTGCTACGGACGACGCAATCTAGCGTCACATTGCATGAAGCGATTGGCAGACTGGGTTTGTTGCGCGCTCACGGTGAGTCGGCGCCCACCTGCTGAAGGCACTATGGAGGTAGTGTACGGATGAATCTCGATCTTCTCGCTCGCCGGGCTCCCGGCCTCACCATGACCGGCCTCGCGCTTGCTGGCGCTGCGGTCACCTTGCTCCCGGGCGCCGCTGCCGCGCAGACCCCGACCGCCTATGGTGTGCTGGACACCGAGCCGGCGACCATCGACTGCTCGGCTATCGAGACCGACCCTGCCGCGCTCGGCGCCGCTTCGATCTATGTGGTCGACCCCGCCCAGTCCGAAGCCCGCTATATCGCCGAAGAGGAACTGGCCAACGTGGGCGCGAACACCGCCGTTGGATCCACCAACACCATCCAGGGAGCGTTCCTGTTCGACGCGGACGGCAACCCGATTCCCTGCTCGACTATCTATGTCGACGTCCGCACCTTCGAGAGCGATTCGTCCCGGCGTGACAACTTCCTGCGCGGCAACACCCTGCAGAGCGACCAGTACCCACTGGCTGAGTTCGTGGTGACAGAGATTCAGGACTTCACCATGCCGGCCGATGGCGAGGAGACCACGTTTACCCTCGTGGGCAACTTCACACTCCACGGTGTCACCAAGACGGTTGCCTGGGAGACGACCGCCACCCGCACTGGCGACACCCTCACGGGCTCGGCGAATACCGAATTCGACATGGCCGATTTCGACATCGAGAAGCCGATCGTTGGCTCGGTGCTCTCCATCGAGGACATCATCCAGCTGGAGATCGACCTCGTGGCGGTAAACTCGGCTGCCTAGCATGACCACACGGCTGTCCGCGCCCTCGAATGGGCGTGGGCAGCCTGCCGCGCGGGAGAGATGACGATGAAGCAGAACAACCGGAAGTGGGTCATCGCCGCGATTGCGATCGTTATCCTTGTTCCGTTCGTTGTTATCGGTGGGTTCGGGCTTTACGGGTTGAGCCAGACGGATCAGCTTCCCTGGCAAACAGCGCCAACCCGCATTCCGATCACTCCGGTAGAGATGCCGAGCTTTGGCTCCATCGGCGGCACGCCGGTACCAACCTCGGTTCCCGAATCCAGTCTTCCCGCAGCCTGATCGCCAGACCGGCACATGCCAGTCCCTTCGTGAAAGAACTCCCAAATGCAGACAATGACCCCAGACCAAATGACCGGCAAGCGAATCCTGATCGTCGATGACGAAGAGCCGATTCGCGAACTGCTCACGACCGCGCTGCGGTTTACCGGATACCAGGTCGAAAGCGCGGCCAGCGGACTGGAGGCCCTGCGCGCGGTATCCAGCTCGCCCGATCTCATCGTCCTCGATGTCAATCTGCCGGATCTCGATGGTTTCGAGGTCTGCCGCAAGATTCGCAGCGGCGGCGATCTCACCCCCGTCATCTTCCTGACCGCGCGCGACGATGCGTCCGATCTGCGGGCCGGGTTCTCGCGCGGCGGCGACGACTACCTCACCAAGCCCTTTAGTCTCGAAGAGTTGCTGCTGCGTATCGGCGCGGTGCTCCGGCGCACGAGCGCTCCCGAAGTGGAGCTCTCCCGCTTGCAAGTGGGCGATGTCGTGCTCGATGAAGATTCGTTCCGCGTCTGGCGCGGCAATGAAGAGATCAATCTCTCTCCGACCGAGTTTCGTCTCCTGCGGTATCTCATGCTCAACCGGGAACGAGTGGTCTCGAAAACGCAGATCATCGATCATGTGTGGGATTACGATTTCGCGGGCGATCCGGCGTCGGTCGAAACCTATGTCTCCTACCTGCGGCGCAAGCTGCACGATCGCGATGCCCAGTTGATCCGAACCGTGCGGGGTTTTGGATACTCGATCCGGGTTCCGGACAGCGCCCCGGCCGGCATGCGTTAGGAACGCGGCCACGTTCCGGCGCCGCGCGCCGGGAGCCCAGATCATCGACACCTGGGGAGGTGTGTGGTGAGAATCCAAACCAGACTGACCCTGGCGATCGCGGGTGTGCTGCTGATCACCATAGCCTCACTTGGCTATGTGCTCGTGCGGGACACCCGCGCCGCGCTGGTGCAGGATGTGGATGACGACATCATCGCCAATGCCCAGAAGAAGGGTCCGAAACCCGGTGACCACAGCAGGTACCCAGCGAATGCGTACGGCACCCCGTACACGCTCGAGGGTCATGGGGGACCCCCGCCCTGGAAACCGGCCGAATGGACCAAAGCCACCCCGGTGCCGAACGCCGCAACCGTCATCGATGACAGCGATGATGACAGCACCCGCGAGGTTTTCGAGCGGAGCGTGGCCTCATTCTCGTTTGCGCCGGATGGCACGGTGATCTGGAGTGAGCCGAGCGGCTATACCGACGATCCGGATTCTCCGCCGCTTCTGCCGGAAGTGCCCAGCGCCGAGCTCACCGCGATGCTCAACCGGATTCAGACCGTTCCCTCGGAAGATGGAACGTTCGACTACCGCCTGCTCGTTTCCATGCGCGACAACGGTGACTATCTCTTTACCGCTCGCTCGTTGAAAGAGGTCGAAAACTCGATCGATCGGCTGATCCGCACCATTCTCGTCGCCGGTTCGCTTGCCGTCGCGGCGGCGGCTGTCGCTTCGTGGCTCGTCATGCGGCGCGGGTTCGAACCGGTCGATCAGATGATCGGCACCGCCGAGAAAATCGCCGCTGGTGACCTGACGCAGCGTGTGCCGGAAGGCGATCCGCATACTGAGCTCGGACGTCTTGGCAGCGCGCTCAACGAGATGCTGGGTCAGGTGGAGCAGGCCGCTCTGGCGCGGGAAGACAACGAAAACCGCCTGCGCCGCTTCGTGGCCGATGCCGCGCACGAGTTGCGCACCCCGCTCACCTCCCTGCGGGGTTATGCCGAGCTCTATCGCCAGGGCGCGTTGAAGACGCCGGAATCGGTGGATATGGCGATGGGCCGTATCGAAGCGGAGTCGCGCCGCATGGGCCGCCTGGTGGACGACTTGCTCTTGCTGGCACGGATGGACCAACAGCGCGGGTTGGAAATGGCCCCGGTCGACATCGGCGAAGTGGTCACCGAGGCCGTCACCGACTTCGAAGTGGTCGATCCAACGCGCCCGGTCAGCTATCAGCAGTCGGGCGATCCAACCGTCATTGGCGACCGCAACCGCTTGCGGCAGGTGATCGACAACCTGCTCACCAATGTCCGCACCCACACTCCGGCGGAAACACCGGTGCATGTGGTGGTGGCGCCGGAACCGGGATTCGTCGACATCTCGGTCGAGGACGAGGGCCCCGGTATTCCCCGGGAAGATCAGGAGCGTGTTTTCGAGCGCTTCTGGCGCGCGGATCCGGGTCGGGTGCGCAGCCGTGGCGGGACCGGGTTGGGACTCGCGATCGTCGCATCGCTCGTGCAGGCGCATGGGGGATCGGTAGCGGTCGAAAGTGAAGTGGGCCGTGGCACCAAGTTCACTGTGCGCCTCCCCATCGCTCCAGCCGCTATGGACGCCGACTAGCGCACAGGGAATCCCCAGCGTGACAGCGTTCTGCGCGGCTTGTGCCGAAAATGGCATACTACATCCCGAGCAGTAGCATTCGTACGCACGAAATTCGCGCATTTGCGAGCGCCTACCCTCTTGACGTTGTCAGTTGGGAACAGCATTATGAGATGGCGCACGAGTGCAACTGCTGGGGCGGACCAGCAAAGACGCTGGCGTGGAGAGTAGTTCAGAGGAGGTTGGGTTCCATGGGGTTGATTTCCTGGGTTATCTTCGGCGCCCTGGTCGGTTGGCTTGGCAGCAAGCTTGCCGGCACAGATAGCCAGCAAGGATGGATTGCCAACATCATCCTTGGCATCATCGGCGCGGTCTTGGGCGGCATTGTCTGGGGCTGGATCGATGATGAGAAGTTCGTTATCGACTGGTCGATCGGCAGCCTGATCCTTGGCGTCATCGGCGCGTTCGTGGTTTCGTGGGGGTATGCATACCTCATGGGCCGCAAGGCATAACGCCTGCTCGACGAAATCGCAAAGCGCCGGGGCAAGCGCCCTGGCGCTTTTTTCGTTGCCGTCGATTGCCCGATCGGCTGCGGAGCAGAACCCGCCCGTGACACCGGCGCCGGCGGCTCTGCCTGAGACGCTCAGGCGGCCTTGGCGCGCCGTTTGCGAACCGGTGTCGGTTCAGGGACCGGGATGGCAACCGGGGCCGGCGGCGGGAGCTGCTTGCGTCGCGATGGCCTCGAGGATGTTTTCTCCGGGGCTGGATCGGCTGAGGCAGCAATGGGAGCCGGAATGGGTGGCGGAGCCGCTTTCCGCGTTCGCCTGGGTTTCGGGGGATCGACGACGTTCTCGACCGGGGCGGCTGGTGGTGCTGCCGTGCGCGGCCGGGTTCGCCTCGGCGAAGCCGTGGTACTTGTCTCGTCTGCCGATGTTGCTGCTCTCGTGCCCGGTTTCCGTTTCCGGCTCTCCGTCGCGGCTTCCCGCATTTCAGACTCGGCAACCGGCTCCGGCGCCTCGACGTCCGCTGTGGCTGTCTTCGTTGCGGCACGCGGCTTGCGCAGATCGAATTCGAGTCGATACCGACCTGGCTTGCCATCTGGCAGAGAAAACGTGCCGCTGCCGCGGATATGCGCAAAGTCGCCCGATCCCGATCTTGGCACGATGGTCCATTCGCCACGCGGTTGCCCGTTGGTGTACGTGCCGGTCACGCTGAGGACGAAGGCGCCTTCCCGCTCGCCCAATCGGCCATAGACCCGTTGGAAGCCGTGGAAGCGGCCGTCTCCCTCGCGCGGGAGCACCGCGGTGAACTCCGCCATGCTTTCGCCTTCCAGTTGGCCGGTGAACCGGCAACTCTGGCTGATGCGGGCGATGCGTGGCGCTCCACTGATGCCGCCCAGGATGTCTTCCACCTGACCGTCGACGATGAATTGGCCGCTGGCGCGTTCGAGCATAGGACCCCTCCCAGTGTGCGAACAAATGTTCGCACACTTGGGCAATTGATTCAAGCCCAATCGTCTGCTGCAGCGCCATTGCAACTTCGAGAACTCCCCGGTAACGTGGTGATCATCAAACCCGTGACCGTTGGATATGAGCAGGCGCGATGACATACGAACAGACAGTCGATGTGCTGGCGATCGTTGGTCTCTTCCTGGGCATTGTGTTTGCCGCGTACTATCAACGCGCCACCGTTGCGCAAATGACCCGCGAGTCGGACGCTACGGTCGAGTCGTTGACCGCCCTCCACGCGCAAACTGTTCAGATGCAGCAGCAGACCGCCGAGATGCGTGCCGCGATGGCGAACGAATCGCGTCCGGTTCTCTTTGCCACGGTCGCGAATTCCGATCCGCCGACGCTCATCATCGGCAATCATGGCCGCAATCCCGCCAGCGACCTGCGCGTCTCGCTCAGCCTGCCGTTGCGGGACGCCCGTGGTCACACCATCGACGAAATCGACAGCTTTCCGGCGTTGCCCGGCTGGTATCGACTTGTGTTCGAGCTCGCGGCCCCGACGATCGAAGGGGTCGATCTCGCGAAGTCACAACCGGACGCTGGCGGAAACTGGGAGGTGCCGGAGGATTTCGTGCTGGAAGCGACCGTCAACTATCGCGACGCGCTCTCCGGTGCTGAATATTCACAGACGCTCAAAGCAGAGGTCACTGGCAACAATAGCCCGATCCGTCTGGAGCCGATCCCAAATGAAGAGGCGTGACCGTTCGGCTGTGAGTCCAGCGCCGCACGATGTTGCCACCGCGCAACGCCCGGGACTCATGCTTCGGTTCGCACCACACGCCCGCCCTTGACGACGACTGTTGGCACGAGCTTCATGGTCGTCTGCCGCACGACGCCATGCGAATCGACCAGATCGAAGCGTCCCTCGCGCTGATCGATCACCACAGCATCGCCTTCGGCTCCGACCGCAAGCGTCCCGATTCTCCCTGGCATTCCAACCGTCTTTGCCGGCTCGACGGTCACCCGCTGCAGCGCGTCATGCAACGGCATCCCGAGCAACAGGAATTTCGACACGGTCGTCAAGAGATCGAAAACCGGCCCCTCGACATTGTGGCTATGCAAATCGGACGAAATCGTGTCGGGCAGAAAGCCTTGTGCCATGGCTTTGGAGCAGACATCCCACGAGAACGATCCTTGCCCGTGACCGACATCGAAACGCACGCCCCGGTCGCGCGCCGCTTGCACGGCCGGTTGGATGCGGCCGTTTTCGTCCAGAATCCCATGCCGCAAGCCGTGGTACATGTGGGTCATGATGTCGTCTTTGCGCAGCACGGCCAGCACCTGATCGATCGAATCTGCCCATGAGTCCTGCGGGTGGATCATCAGGGGCAATCCGGCTGCGTCGGCAGCTTCCCGCGCGAGAAAGAGGGGGCGAATGCCCGACGCTTCGCTGCAATTCAGCCCGCGGGTGAGGCGGACCTTGACCCCCAGGATCACATCCCGATTTGCCTCGATCGTCGCCAGCGCCTTGGGAATGTCGGCCCACTTGATATCGTCCAGCTCGCCGACTTCTTCCGACAGCATCCCCATCGACGAGATATTCAGCATCGCGAGAATACGGGTTTCGCTTGCTTCGATGATGTACTTGCGGAAGCCCTTGAAGGTGTCGGCGCCGGCCGATCCGGCATCGAGCACCGTAGTGGCTCCGTGCGCCAGGCAGGTTGGATCGGGCGGGATTCCGTAGTGCGAGACCCCCTCGTAGACGTGCACATGCGCGTCCACCAATCCGGGTGTCACCAGCTTGTCGCGCGCATCGATGGTGACCGCGTCGCCGGGATCGATCCTGGGCGCAACTTCCGCCACTTTCCCATCGCGAAAGCCGATATCGAGGTATCCATCGACCCCGCTCCCCGGATCGATCACCCGCCCGTTCTGGATGACGAGATCGAAACGCTCCATGCTCACCCTCCGATGTCGAATCGAGTCGATGTCACTCTTGTCATTGAGGATTGTGCGTCCAATGCGAGTTGTCTGGTCGAGTGAACCGGTGATTGGACCGCGCCGCCGGGAGAGATTCTTCACTCCGTTCAGAATGACACCGGTTGGACAGATCGCTCATGCAAGTGCTCTGACACTCATACCTTGTCCCACCCCCGTCATTCTGAACGCAGTGAAGAATCTCGCTTCGTCGTCCTCGCCACACGAATCGGTCTCCACTGCGTTCCCTTGCCCCACCCCTGTCATTCTGAACGAAGTGAAGAATCTCGCTTCGTCGTCCTCGCCACACGAATCGGTCTCCACTGCGTTCCCTTGCCCCACCCCTGTCATTCTGAACGAAGTGAAGAATCTCTCTTCGTTGGAGTAGCCCAGAGACTCGATCGAGAAGTCAGAGAGGTTCAAAACACCGGACGATTGAACGACGTGAAGCATCTCTCCCTTTGCGTTTCCCAGCATCGCGACCAGGGTTCGAGTTTCAAGCGAACCAGTCGGCCGCGAGATCGAGCCAATGAGGGTTTGCTTCGCGCACCAAGGCGAGCTTTTTCTCCCGCTTCCAACCCTTGATTTGTTTCTCGCGCGCGATCGCGTCGTCGATCCGAGAACACGATTCGCAGTACACGAGCATGGTGCAGTTGTACTGCTGGGTGAATCCATTGTGGTTTTTCTGCCGATGCTCCCAGACGCGGCGGTGCAGGTCGTTGGTGACTCCGACATACAGCGTCCTGGAGATGTTGGACATGATGTACACGTGGTAAATGCGTTGGTTCGCCATCTGTCAATAGCTCCTGACGCAACCGACGGAGAGATTCTTCACTTCGTTCAGAATGACAGGGGTGGGGCACGGTCTCGCGTCAGGCGCGTTCGAAGCGTGGCGCGACCTGCTCTGCGAAGAGCTCCATGCCCGCCAGGTTCGGGGCGTCCATGAACCAAATCATGAAATGCGAGATGCCTTCGTCCATGTACTCCCGCAAGCGGGCCTCGACCTGGTCGGGGGTGCCGATTACCCAATCCTCCGCCAGGCGGCTCGGGATCGTGTCGCTCGCGCCGGAGACGAACGCCCTGAAGTCGTCGTCCGTGGCGTAGCTGCTGACGAATCCTTTCACCTGTCCGCGCTCATCGGCCGAGGCGTCGGCGAGCGTCGCCAGATCCCGCAGGCGCGCGCGAATTGCCTCGATGTCCTCCGCGACCAGCAATTGCGTTTCGAGACTCAGCTCGAGCTCATCGAAATCGCGATGTTTCCGCTCGCATGCCTCGCGCACCAGGCCGAGCCGGCGACGCAGCTCCGCAATCGACACCGGCGTCGAATTCCACCCCTGCCCATAGGTCGCGCAGGCATCGAGCGTGTTGGGATTGACCTCTCCGAACCAGATCGGCGGGTGCGGCTGCTGGATCGGATGCGGGGTGCAGAGCGCTTCGTGGGTCGAATAGTGCGCCCCCTGAAACGTGACCGGTTCGTCCGACGACCAAAGCTGCAGCATCAGTTCGGTCGCTTCGGTCAGCATCGCCACCCGTTTGTCGATCTCCTCGTCCCAGGGCAACCCATAGGCAAGGTATTCCCGTCCGCTGAACCCGCAGTCCATGAAATGAATCACGCGTCCGCCGGAGATTTGATCGAGGGTGGCAACCATCTTGGCGGTCAACGCGGGATTGCGGAAGAGCACCGCCAGATGGATCATGCCGAGCTTCGCGCGCGTCGTCGCGCCAGCCAGAGCGGAGAGCACCGTCCACCCTTCCAGGATGGCGTCGTCCTTCCCCAGCATCAGATGGTCCGCCACCCAGAGCGAGTCGTATCCGAGCTCGTCGGCGCGTTTCCCCATCGCCATGCAGGCAGCCGGGTCGATCTCCGCGAATCCCGGCGTGCGGAACAGATTCGGTCCCGGCGCGGCAAAGATCGGCAAACAGAACCCAAATCGAGTTGGCGGCATTGTTGACTCCTCTTCTCACCTACCGGTCGTAGCGAAGGGCCTCTGTACCCTCTCGTGGCGACGGGCTCTTGCAATTCCGCATGGTCGCCGACACGCCGTGATCGCGCTTCGCGCGATGGCAGGGCACAGAGTCCCTGCCCTACGATCGCGAACCGTTCCGGTCGTAGCAAAGGGCCTCCGTGCCCGATGATCGTGAACCGGCGCGGCTACACCAACCATTTCAACGGTTCACCCCGCAACGATCGCAAGACGTTGAACCAAATCTCCTGCGAGTCGCGCACCCAGGTCCATGGGCTTTGCCAGGCATCGTGCGGGGTGAGTGTGACGCGGTCGCCAGGGAGATCGTGCAGATCGAGCAGCGGATCGTCGATTGGCAACGGCTCCTCGTAATACACATCGAGCGCCACACCGCCGATCTTGCCGCTCGCAACCGCCTCGGTCAATGCACCCTGATCGACCAGCTTGCCACGCGCGGTATTGATGAAGAGCGACGTCGGTTTCATCAGCCCGATCTCACGCGCCCCGATGATGCCGCGGGTCTGATCGTTGAGCGCGAGTTGCACAGACAGAATGTCCGACTGGGCGAAAATCTCATCCCATGCGGCATAGGTGAGACCGTATTTCGCTTCCAGCTCCGGGAACCGCTCGATATCCCAATAGATGACCGGCATATCGAACGCTTGCGCGTATTTCGCGATCGGCCGGGCGATCTCGCCCATGCCGAGCAGACCAAGCGTGACATCGCCCGCGTACTGCACCCCGGGGAACATGCCCCAGTTCGCGGTGTAGTGCCGTTCGCGCATGTAATCGCGGATGGCGGGAAGCCGTTTGAGCCAGTTCAGCACGAAGGCCCAGACATGCTCGGCCACGGTGATGTAGTTCACCAGCGGGGTGGCCGCCGCGGGTACCCCGAGCTGCCGCGCGGCCTCGACCGGCATACCCCGATAGTCCTGCCCGAGATGCTGTACGAGTTTCAGGTTCTTCATCTCGAGCAGCGCCTCGGCGGGAAAGCGCTGCTTGTGAATCACCAGATAGTCGGCGTCCCTGGCCTCGGCCGCGATCTCGTCGATATCTTTGGTCGGACGCAGATTGGCTGCGTAGTCCTGACCGAGGGAGCCAAACGCGCCATAGGCCTCGTCCGCGCTGTTGAACCAGATCAACTCGACATCGTAGTCGGCAAAGAGCTCAGCGAAACTCCTGGCCCGTTTCGGGCCTGCCGGATCCTCGCGCAGAAAGTGCTCGACCTGGTTTGGCTCCCAGCTCGACCAGGGCCGCACCCCCAGCACCGTGTTCCCGATACTGTCCCAAACGACGATTTTCACCTTTTGCTTCGCCACGAATTCCCCCCGTACGCCGCCGGAATGGCGGCGCCCGTGGCCGCCAATCGGTGAATGCTCGAAAACGAATGTATCCACAACCATCCTCCGAATCAGAGGCATGGCTGTTGGCAACGATTTGGCGGCCTTCGGCCGCAGGCGGGCACGGGTCCCGCCACTACGGACGGCGGGCACAGGTCCCGCCACTACGACCGGACGAGCGCCTCCTCGACTTCACGTTGATAGGGCAAATCGTCGCTGGTCAGGAGTTCGTCGACCGAGACGAAGCGGCCCAGCCGGTCCGATTCGAGGAACCCGTACGAGATCGCCAGCGAACGCAGGCCGAATGCGCCGTCGACCTCGGGGTTTCTCCCGGTCAGGATGGCATCGGCGAAGTCGTCGAATTCGATGGCGAGCAAGTTGGCGTCGGTATCGGCCCAGGGGAGCGCGTAGGAGGTGAGACGATCTCCGCCGAAAAGCGCGGCGGTCGTCTCGTCCAGATGAACGTCGGGCACGAGCGCCAACAGGTCGGTGTCTGGAACGACGCGATCCTCGCCGTTGGCGCGCAGGCTCAAGCGCAACGGCTCTCCGGTTCGGTCTCCGGGAATACCCAGCGACCCTGACGTGCCGTAGACGGTGCGCGTGAAATGCCCCTCGCCGCGTCCGGCCACGTTCAGGATCATGGTCGCCAGCGCGCCGCTTTCATAACGACCCACCCCGATCGTGAGGTCTTCGGCATCGGCTGGGAACATCGTGCCGTCCGTGCCTTTACGCTCCCGGTCGATCACCGCCCCGAGTCCGGCGATGGTCTCCAGTGGGCCGAGCAGATACTCGAGGATGTCCGCGTAGTGCACGCCCATATCGATGGCGATACCGCAGGAGCGTTTCAGATGCCGCCAGGGGGTGATGATGACGTTCTCGCCTGACCCGGAGGACGATTGCACGATCAGGAAAGGCCGTCCCAGCACCCCGCCATCGATCAGGGCTTTCGCTAACCGATTGATCGGATCGCGCCGGTAGTTTTCGGCCACCGAGAGCACCCGGTCCCCTTGCGCCGCCAGCAACTCGCGTCCTTCGGCGATGGTGAGGGTGATCGGCTTTTCCATTTGCACATGCCGCCCGGCCCGCAGCGCCTCGATCCCGATGCGTGCGTGCAGATTCGGCGCGGTGGTGACATCGAGCGCAGTCACCTCGGCGGGCAAATTGGCGGGATCGGCATAGGTGGCTGGACGCGCGCCCAGCAACTCCTCGGCCAGATCGGCCATCGCGTTTGCGCTCGTGTCGATCGGGTCGCAAACGGCCACCAGGTCGAAGCGCAACCGGCCGATCTCCTGCAGTTTCTTCAGGCCGAGCACATGCCGGCGTCCCATGACGCCGCATCCGGCGATTGCGAGGGGGATGCTCATGAGGCAGGCAGCTCGAGCGAGTAGCCCAGCTTCTTGACGAACGCGGCGTTGGCGTGCGCGCTCGCCAGCGGAGAGACATCGCTGCGGCTTTGCTCGACGATGACCCAACCGGGGAAAGCGTTGTCGGTCAGTTCCCGGAAGATCGCGGCGAAGTCGATATCGACCGTCCCTTCGCCCATTTCCACGAACTTGCCCCGCGCCCAGTCCTTGAGATGGATGTAGCTGGTGCGGTCGCGATACTTGCGGATGTGCGCGATGGGATCCTCGTCGACCAACGCGATATGCGAGGCGTCGAGACAGAGGGTCAGCACCCTCGTCTGATCCATCAGCCGGTCGATCTCGTCCTCGGTCTCGATCGTGCAGGCCACATGCGGGTGATAGGCGACCGCAACGCCCTTGTCCGCGCCGTAGATTGCCAGTTCTTCGCAGAAGCTGGCCAAATCGGCATATTCCTCATTGCTGGGTGGACGCCAGCGCAACCGGCTGCCGCCGACGAGACCGATCGCTTCGGCCCCGAAGAGCGCGGCGTAGTCGATCTGATTCTTGAGTTTGGTCAGTTGGTCCTTGCTGGTCGGAACCTCGACCGCGCCGAAGTTGGTGGCCACCTGCAACCCGCCCAGCTTCTTCCGCAAGTGATCCGGTGTGCCGAGCCAGTCGAGCGGATGGACGAAGAGCTCCACCGCGCCCCAGCCAGCCTGGCGGATCTCGTCGAAGACTGCGTCCAGATCGGGGGTCGTGCCCCAGTTGATCGTGCTGTAGCCGAACCGAAGTGCATGTTTCTCCGATGTCACCTGCCTGGTTACCCCTTCTGTCCTGTCATTGCGATGCCTTCGACGAACCATCGTTGCGCCACGATGTAGAGGATGAGTATGGGCAGAATGGAAAGGGTGACGGCGGCCATCATCACCCCGCGGTCCTGGCTGCTGTTGGCGCTCAGTTCCGCCAGCACCATGGGGAGCACCTTCAGGTCGTCCGAGCGCACCACGATGACCGGCCAGAGGTACATCTTCCAGGCCGTCAGGAAGGTGATGACGGCGTAGGCCGTGATCACCGGGCGGGACAGCGGGATGGTGAACTTCCAGAACTGCTGCCAGTAGTTGGCTCCATCCAGCCGCGCGGCTTCGTACATCTCGTTCGGCAGGCGCAAGAAGAACTGCCGGAAGAGAAAGGTGCCAAACGCGCCCTGCGCCAGAATCGGCACGATCAGTCCCTGGTAGCTGTCGACCCATCCCAGCCTGACCACGACCAGGAAGGTGGGGATCAGCGTGACCTGCGGCGGGATCATCAGCGTGCTGAGATAGAGGACGAAGAAGAGATTGCGGTACGGGAAGTTGATCCGCGCGAACGCGAATCCGCCCATGGTCGTGAAGAGTCCCTGGAAGAAAACGATCGTCAACGCGAAAAAGGCGGAGTTGAAGAAGATGCGCCCGTTGACCTTGTCGAGCGCGTCCGGATAGTTGCTCCAGGCGATGGGGTCCGGCCACCAGGTGGGCGGGTAGAGATAGACCTCCTGGCTCGTTTTCAGCGACGTGACGAGCATCCAGTAGAAGGGAAAGAGCGCAATGAGCGCTCCCACGAAGAGAACGCCGAAGAGCACCGCTCGCTTCGAGATTCGGCGGGCTGGAGATTCCTTCATGCGTAGTGCACCCATCGCTTCTGCAGGATCCAGTTGAAGAGCGTGACCGCCAGCACACCCAGGAAGAGGACGTACGCCTGCGCCGAGGCGTATCCCATCTTGAAGTTCTCGAAGGCGTTCTTGTAGATGTCGTAGATGAGCACGTTGGTCGATTGCAGCGGGCCGCCCTGGGTCAGCACGTTGATCACGTCGAACCCGCCTACCAGCACGCCGATCATGGTAATGAGGAAAACGAAGAAGATCGTCGGTGTGATCATCGGCACGGTGACCGTGCGGAACTGCTGCACGCTCGACGCGCCATCCACTGCCGCCGCGTCATAGAGATCGCGCGGCACTTCCTGCAATCCCGCGGTGTAGAGAATGATGTTGAACGGCACCAACAGCCAAACCGACATCACGATCACCGCCGGCATCGACCAGGTGAGACTGAAGAGCCAGTCGATCGGCTTGATCCCGACCAGGCTCAACCCGTAATTGATCAGCCCGAAGTCCTTCGCGTACAGCCATTTCCAGATGGCGGCTGCCGCGACGGGCGATGTGACGATGGGGAGGATGTAGATCAGGCGCAACGGCCTGGTCAGCAGACCGGCATTGACGAGCAGAACGGCGACGATGAGCGGCAGGATGACGACCGGAATGGTGGTTCCCACCGCGTAGTAGATCGACCGCCAGATCAGATCGGGTGTCTTGGGACTGTTGAAGAAGTTGACATAGTTGTCCAGCCCGATCCACTTCTTGGGCTTGAGAACGCTGTAGTTGTAGAAGCTGATATAGAGCCCGTATCCCACGGGATAGGCCGTGAAGATTAGAAAGAGCACCAGATTGGGCCCGAGAAAGAGCAGCGCCCAAAGGGCCGCGTTCCAATCCTTCTTTTCCTTCACCTTGTAGCGATTGCGATGCCAGAAACGAGGATTCTCGAGAGCTTGAAGCTCGGATTCGGTTGCTGCGAGTTGCATGGACACGGAGCGCCTTTCGCCAGAGCGCGCATTCGATCGGGACAAAAACGGGATGGGAGTCCGTCACCGATCTCCCATCCCGCAACCGCAATCGTGAACCCTATTCCTGCAGCGAGGCGGTTGCTTCCGCTGCCATGTTGTTCACGGCTTCTTCGGGAGTCATCTGCCCAAGCAGCACGCCATCGACTCCGTCTTGCATCGCCTGGTTGAAGGGACCGGTGCTGTAGAACGGGAGCGGCGGCGGCACCATGGCGTCGTTGGTGGCGTCGACAAAGACCGCGTTGTTGGTTGGCGGCGGCGGAAGATCGCGCCAGGCCGGGTCGTCGTAGAACGTCTTGATCGGCGGAACCGTCAGGTAGTTCTCCATGAAGACGACCATGCCGTCCGTGAAGATGAACTGCATCAGTTGCCATGCGGCGCTGGGATCGGCGGTCTGGGAGGACATGGCGTAGCCCTGCGTGCCCATGCCGGTCTTGCGCATCACGCTCCCCTTGGGAACCACCTCGACATCCCAGTCGTCCTTGAGCTGGTCACGATAGGTTGGGGTGAGCGCGCGCACCGTGAAGGTCATGGCGGCCATGCCGTTGGCGAACGGAGTCCAGGGACCGCCGACCGTGTCCTGCACCGAAGGTGGAACGAACCAGCCGTTCTGCAATCCGGTGAAGATCACGTTCCAGGCCTTGATGCCTTCTGGCGAGTTGAAGACCGCTTCGGTGTTGTCCTCGCTGAGGATCTGGCCACCTTCGGCGATGACCATCGGCACCCAGTAGGCCCACCAATAGTAGGCGGCGGTGACACCGTATTGCGTGGTGGCGTCGCCGTCCTTGATGGTCAGCGCTTCGGCCGCCGCGAGCATATCGTCGTAGGTCCAATCGGGCGTCGGATAGGCCACACCGGCCGCATCGAACTTGGTCTTGTTGTAATAGGTGACCACCACGTCGGCAGCGCGCGGCAGGAAGCCGATCATGCCGTCGTACTCAGCCAGGGAGAGGAAGAGCGGGTCGAAATTGCTCAGGTCATACCCGGCGGCCTCGGCCAGCGGTTTGAGGTCCGCGGTCAATCCTGAATCGAAGAAGGGCTTGGTGAAGACATCGGCGCTGACGAAAAGATCGGGCAACGTGCCCGCCACGACGTCGGCCAGCAGCTTTTGGTCGTAGGTCGTGCCGTCGTACTTGAGTACGGTGACCTCGAAGTTCGGGTTCGCTGCCACGAACATATCGGTCACTTTTTGCAGCATCTCGGGCTCAGTGCCTTCGAGATTGTTCGTCGCCCAGGTCAGCTTGTGGGTTTCGTCCTGCGCGTACGTCTTACCGGTTGCGGTATAGGTGAAGAGGGCGCCGGCGCCCAGTGCGAGAGATCCCAGAACCTTTCGCCGTGTTGTGCGGTGAGAATCCAAAGCGTACCTCCGCCTCGTGCTTGCGAAATCGCAAATATCACCGAATCCGGCCTCGACGCCGGATGCTCTCCTCGAGCGTTGAATCGCGAGTATGTTCTGACCACCATTGGCGCTCTTGCCGGCCGAACGCGCACCGCCTTTCCGGTCGAAACCGCTGTAACAAAGTGAACGATCGGTACGATAGCATACCTATCCAGCGGTAGTGTCAATTGTCTACGAAATTGCGATGGTCGGCACGACGCTTCTGGAAGCTGTCCAGGCGAGACGAGACCGATCACGGAAAACGGGAGGAGTCTTTGGCATCGAGAAGATTCGAAGTGCTCGATCGAAAAGGCGTCTGCCCTGTTCCGTGCAGCCCAACCGCGACTTCATTCCGTTGGCGCCACTCGGACTGACAGACTTTCCCTCAGTCTTCCTCGCAGCTTCCTTCGAGGGACTTTCGAGCGGAATCAGTGATTGGCGCCGGGTGCACATGTCGTGCGGGACTATCCCGGAATCCGCTCCAGGGCGTTATCCAGATCGGCCAGCAGATCGGCCTCGTCCTCCAATCCGATCGAGAGACGCACCAGATCGGTGCCGTAGATCGGCCAGGCGAGCGACGATGTATCCCCCAAACTGGTCGCAAAGGTGATGACCTTCAGCGATTCGACGAAGGGCGCAATCGACTCCGCCCCGCCGTTCAGGGAGATCGTCAGCATTCCGCCCATGGGCGCATGCTCGCCCATCAACTTCACCGCGGTGGCATGACCGGGATCGTCCGGCAAGCCCGGGAAGTGCCAACGCGCCACTGCTGGATGCGCTGCCAGGAAGGCCGCGACGGCGCGCGCGTTGTGCGAGTGCCGTTCCATGCGCAGCGGCAGGGTGCGCATCCCGGTCATGATCAACCAGGCCGCAAACGGGCTGAGCGTGTTTCCAAGCCGCAGCCCTTTGACCCGAATCGGCGCGACTGCTTCCTTCGAACCCGAGACCACTCCGCCCAGCACCTCGCCATGCCCGGCCAGATACTTGGTGGCGCTGTGGATGACCAGATCGGCTCCATCTTCCAACGGCCGGTAGAGCGCCGGAGAGAGAAAGGTGTTGTCGATGATGAGTTTGAGGCCATGCTTGTGCGCCAGCTTGGCTAGCGCTGGCACATCGGCGACAACCAGCCCAGGATTGGAGAAGACTTCGGTGTAGATCGCCGTGGTTTGCGGGGTGATGGCCGCTTCCACTGCGTCCAGATCGGTGATATCCACCCGGCTGAACGTGATGCCGTACTGGGGCAGATCTTCGTTCACCAGCTTGTTGGCCGTGTTGTAGATCTGGTCCGCCATCACGATATGGCCGCCACCGGCGCCCACGGTCAGCAAGGTCGCGCTGATCGCGCCCATACCGGAAGCAGCTGCCACGCACGATTCGGCCCCTTCCAGATCGGCGACCTTGCGCTCCAGGTGGTCGACCGTCGGATTGCCGTCGCGGGTATACCCCCAGATGTTGGGCGCGCCCTCCCAAAACTCATCGAACCGCTGCATCGTTCCCAATGCAAACGTGCTGTTCTGGTAGATCGGCACACCGTGCGCTCCGGTGAGCGGGTCGGCTTCCTCACCGGCATGAATCGCGCGTGTCGTGAATCCGAGCTTGTTGGGGGTGGTCATAGTGATGTGCTCCTCAAGTGGAAATGGGAAATAGGAAATAGGAGATAGAAATGGTTTGAATAGCGAGGGGGCGTGCTTACGACGCCGGCCGAGCTATTTCCCATTTCCTATCTCCTATTTCCGCATGCGTGCGTTAGTGCTTCGTCGAATACTCGAGTCCCTGCGCTGCGCACCATGCTTTGTAGTCGGCCTCGATGTGATCGGCCCAGACGGGAACGTCGATTTCGCCGCTGGTGTACTTGCCCTTGTCCAGCGTGTCCTTGCCGAAGACATCGCGTTGGCGCGTATCCTCGGAATGGAGCACGACTTCCTCCGCCAGGTGCGCGGGCACGAAGGTAATGCCCTCGCGGGTGCCCAGAACGACATCGCCCGGCATCGCGGTCGCGTTCCCGATCCTGATAGGAATGTTGACGCCTACCAAGGTAACTTCCGCGATGGCTGTTGGGTCCACGCCACGGCAATAGACCGGGAAATCGGTGAGTTCCAGGATGCGCGCGTAGTCGCGGATGCCGCCATGAATCACCATGCCGGTGCCGGTGCGGCGTCGCGCGGCGGTGGAGAGGTTGTCGCCGATGAACGTGCCGTCATGGATTTTGCCGAAGAGATCGACCACCAGCACATCGTTTGGCAGGAGCTGGTCGATGATCCAGGTGTTCTGGCCGCCGGTGCGCCCCTCATCTGCCCCAATGCCTTGCACCATGTCTTGCAGGTCTTGCCGTTGCGGCACGAACTGCGCGGTCACGACCCGGCCTGCCAGCGGGACATCCGGCTGGGTTTGCAGCCACTCGCCCTCGAACTGGAAGTTGTAGTTGGTGTGCGCTTTCTCCAGAATGCCCCAGGCTTCGTCGTTGGTCACGAGCTTCATCCGCTCGATGATGTCATCCGACACCTTGGGACGGCCGTCCTCGAGTCGTTCGCCGGTCCAGGCCGCGGTGAGCGCGGCCACACGCTCGGGGGAATTGAAGATCATCCTTGCTCCCTTCGGGGTCGTCACCAGTCCGGTTTTCGATTCGGCGATAGTGAAGGAACCGCGCCATTGCCGCAAGTCGATATCGGATTCGGTGATGATGGAGCGCAACAAGCGAATGCTGGACGCGGACAACTGCGCCGCAAGTGATATACAGTCAGCGCATGCGGGTACTGCAGAGCGGGTCCCGACCTCTCTTTTTTTATTCTCCCTTCGGCAACACAACGAGTCCAAACCCATCGTATCCGGTGTAGTTGGTGGACGGGTGCAAACCTGAAGCGATATGCGTGGCGTCGTTTGAACCGCTCCGGAACCTTCCCGACCCCGACGACGTTTCTATCTGTAGCGAGAGCTAACGCTCGCGCGACTACAACGAACGGAGACCGCCGAATGAAGCGCATAGCTGTGATCGCCCTCGCCTCCATCTTGCTCGTGGGAATAGGACGTTCGACCTCTGCCGCTCAGGACGGAACGCCCACCATCCTGCATGCCAACGGCTGCACGGTCGAACCCATGCCTCAAGACCGCATCGACGAGCTGGCCGCGCTGGCAGCCGCCTCGCCCGATGCCGGACTCCCGACCCAGGCGGTCGCCTTGCCAGATGGAACCTCGATCACCGCCGATGTCCAGGCGCAGCTCCGGGAGACCCTCATCCAGATCAGCGCCTGTTCGTGGGCGAACGATCTTCCCCGTTTGCTCTCGCTCTATAGCGAGCACTTCATCGTGTCGCAGTTCTTCGCTCCGGAGACCGTGCCGATCGTTCCCGCGCCGGAACGGACACCGGCCGATGCCGAGCCGGCGCCTATGCCGACCGACCAGCAGCCGATGATCTTTGCCGCAGTTCTGCTTCCCGACGGGCGCATCGCGGCGTTGGTCAGCCCGAACTCCTGGGGCAGCAACCGGCAGATCGTCTGGTTCGTGCAGCAGGATGGCCGCTGGGTGGTCGATCAAACGACGCCGGCCATGGAATCCGAACTTGGCGGAACGACTGGCGCGGACATTCCCACGGAGGCGCAACCAATGGTCGATCTCGTGCTCCAGGACGCCGCCGCTCAGCTCGGCGTCGACCTGGCGTCTCTCACCGTCATCGCCGTCGAAGCGGTCGATTGGCCCGATTCCTCGCTCGGCTGCCCCGAAGAGGGTGGGGTCTACGCCCAGGTCATTTCGCCGGGTTACCGAATCACCGTAACTGATGGCGCGACGACATTGGAGTACCACACCGGCCCGGACGATATCTTCGTGAACTGCTCCCAGTAGAGGCGACCTTACGAACCGGACACGTTCAGCATCGACGCGGCAGTCAGCGTGACCGGGATCGCCCCATAGCTCAGGAACGTGTCGTGAAATGCCCGCAGGTCGAATCGGGGGCCATCCCGGTCCTCGATCGTGCGGCGCAGCTCGTCGATTCCGGCCGCGCCAACCAGCTCGGCCATTCCGGCGCCCGGATGCATCGAAATCCAGACAGTTTGTTCCATTGCCTGGCTGGACGGCAGCCCCACTTCGTCTCGGTACATGCGCGCTACGCGCACGAACGTGAGCTCACCCGTGTGCAATCCGACATCTGCTACCGCCTGGGCGGCGATTTGCAACCGCCGCTGGGCTTCGGCCAAACGGAGCATCGGCGTCAAGACACCGGCTTCTTCCATCAGTTCGACCGCATAGCACGCCCACCCGTCCGAGATGGCGTTTCCGCTGAAGAAGAGTCGGCGTGTCGTTCCAACCGTGGCCGCCAACCGGCCGATCCGGGTAGGGGTGTGCCGGGCGGCCACGCTCTGCACATGGCGCCCGAGACCGGCGTTACGAATGGCGTAGTCGAGCAGGATGCGCGCGTCGTTCGTTTGCCGCAGGATCCGCTGTTGATCGGCGTCAGGCAGTGATCGATCCAACGCGGGGTAGAAGAGACGCGCTGTTCCGTCTGGTTGGAGGGGCGGAGCTCCGCGATAGACCGGAAAGCGGATCGCCTGCCAGAGGTCCGCTTCCATGGGAGCGATGGAAAGAAAGCGAACGGGTTCGCCCGGCCAATCGACCAACCGAGCCTGCACCGCAACCGCGCGGCCCTGCTCCCACGCGTCCGGGAATGCCGCGTCATATCGTTCGGCGTCGGGGTGGGTATCGGAGAGCCGTTGCACGAGTGTGCGGCTTCCTGCCCGCCAGTCGATGGCCCGCGCCAGCTCACGCAGCTCCTGGGTGGCTTCGATCAGTTCGGCATGCGCGTAGTCGAACCACCATGCTGGGTCCTGCGTGGCCGGCAGCAGATGCCCCTGGTGGAGATAACGGCTGAGCGCATCGCTCCCGGCCTCAGGGATACCGGTGCGCCGTTCCGCCAGGACATTGCGCAGCCAGGTCGCATGCTCTTCGAACGCATCTGCGGCGATCTGTGACGCAGCCACAACGTCCGGCTGCTCGTTCCCCGTTTCCGCAAGCCACCCGGGCAATCCGGTACGGAAATACGCCACGGCGGCGTCGGCCTGCCGTATCGCCAGTTCGGTCCAGGAGAGGGGAGCCGAGCGCAATCGCATTCTGGATGTTTCCAGGAACGCCGGAATCGCCTCCATCCGTGCGATCGACGCCTCGAGCGCTTCGCTGGATGGCCGATCGGCACCCAAGAGCAATGCCGCGACCGCGCCGATTGCCTCACTCGTGTGAAATGCGGGGTTGCCCGCCTGAAAGAATGGGGAACCCGTTTCCCAAAGCCAGAGTTGCAACGCGCCGCGCGCCAGGATGCGATCGTAGGTCTGCGCTTCGGAAAGACCCTCGGCGGGAATGGCATCGAGCGAGGCGATCAGCGCGCGAATCCGCTCGGTCCATGCCGTATCGCCTGAGGACGAGTAGTCCGGCAACGCATGGTCGTGCTGGTGTTCGCCCAACCAGGTCGCGTCGATGGGAAAGCGGCGGAACACATCGGCGAAAAAGCCATCGAGCCACGCATCGAACGCGGCGGCGGACGCAGCGGTCCGAGCGGGATCAGTCACGCATTCCTAACCCATCGAGAATCCTGGGGACGTATTTCTCGACCCGGTCGGCGCGGGTCTTGGACTGTTTCGCGCCGGAGAAATAGAGCAGGTACTCCCGTTGTCTCCCGGGGGTAAGCCCGGCGAATGCTGCGCGAAGCGCGGGATCGCCTGCCAGTCGCTGCTGAAACTCCTCCGGCATGGCCGTTGGCTCTTCGGCGTCGAGATCGACCGTCTTGCCCGACCGATGCGCCTCGATTGCCTGCTGAATGCACGCCTGCAATGCCCCAGTCCGTGCGGTGATTTGTTCCACATCGGTAAAGCGCGCTTGCCGCGCGATGCGGCTGTTCGCTCCCACCTTGACCAAAATGCCGTCCGGGTCATCCAGCAAGGCGCCGTTGAAAAAGAGCAAGGCGCAATACGCCTTGAATCCCTGGATCAGCACGATGTTGCCGCCGTTGTCGGTGTAGCAGGGCTTGCCCCACTTCATGTCTTCGGTCAGACCGCAGCCCAGCGCGATGGCGCGCAACTGCTCCGACTCGGCTTTCCATTGCGTTTGGCGAGCCAGATAGGCGTCGACTTTGGGATTCGTTGTTGGGTTCGTCACCGTCAGTCTTCTCTCGTTCTGGGGCGGTCAATCCACGAGCACCACGCGCCCGGTTTCGAGCTCATAGACCGCTCCGACCACGCGCGTCGTTCCATCGGCCTCGGCTTCGTTGATGACTGGCGAGATCGTGGTCAAACGCTGCACCTGCCGGCGGACATTCTCTTCGATTGCGGCGCGCAGCAGATCTTTGGGTTGTTTTTCCTTGGCAATATGCACCGCCGGTTCGACGGCATCGATCAGATATGGCAACCGTCCCGGCAGATGGGACCGCTCCTGCACGATCTTGACCGCGGTGGAGAGCGCCCCGCATTGGGTATGCCCCAACACGATCAACAACGGCACCTGCAGGAAACGTACCGCATATTCCAGGCTCGCCAGGCCGTATTCGCTGAGGAAGTTCCCGGCCACCCGCACCATGAAGAGATCGCCCGGTCCGCGCAGAAAAATCAACTCGGCGGCCACCCGGGCATCGGCGCAGCCGAGAATCGCCGCGATCGGTTCGTGATCGTCGACGGTGGCGGCGCGGCTGGCGGTGAAGTCGGTCAAATCCCAACCGCCCTGCACGTACCGCTCGTTGCCGGCGAGCAGTTCGGCCAGCGCCTGGTCGGGGGTGGGTCGCGCCACAGACGGATCGCTCATGGTTGGTTGCTCCTTCGTCGCGGCACGCATGCCCGGATCGTCCGCGCAAGTATCGACTGCGATCCCCGCGTGCTCCACCCCGTCCCAATGACGCCTCGCTCGCCTATCGCGTCAACGCAACCAACGGGTGTTCCACCATTCCCTTGATGCGCTGCAGGAAACGCGCCGCCGGCGCGCCATCGACCACCCGGTGATCGAAGGTCAGGCTGAGGTACATCATGCGCCGAACAGCGATTTCGCCCGTATCGACATCGATCACTACCGGTTTCGGCACGATCCGCCCGACGCCAAGAATTGCCGCTTCTGGCAGATTGATGATCGGGGTGAAGGCGTCGATCTCGAACATGCCCAGATTGCTGACCGTGAAGGTGCTTCCCGTGAGCTGGTCGCCGCCGATCGAACCGTTGCGCGTCCGTTCGATCAGCTCGGCGGATTCCGCGGCAATGTCGTGGATCGACTTGCGGTCGGCATCGCGCAGCACCGGGGCGAGCAATCCGCGCTCGGTATCGACCGCGATACCGATATGCGCGCCCGCGTACTGATAGAGCGTGTCGCCATCGAGCCGCACGTTCAGTTCCGGCCGATCGATGAGGACTAGGGCGGAGATGCGGACGATGAGATCGGTGATGGACGGCGCTCTTGGCCCTGTGTCCTGAGTCCTGGACCCTGCGACGAGATCGCGTTTCAGGCGCTCGCGGAAATCCCACAGGTCGGTGGCGTCGGCTTCGGTCGTGAGGGTGACCGGCGCGACCGTGCGCGCGGTTTCGCTCATGCGGTCGCGGATCGCGCGGCGGATCGGTCCGATCGGAGCCGATGTCCCGTCGGTGACTCCAGCGTATGGTGTCGCCTCACGGGTCACATCGGCGCGGGTGATGCGTCCGCTTGGGCGGCTGCTCGACACACTGCGCAGATCGACCCCGATCTCTTCTGCCAGTTTGCGCACGCTCGGCGTGGCGCGCGGTTCCGGCGCTGAAGCAGGCATCGCCGCAGCCGCCGCGCGCACATCTTGCTCGCGAATCCGGCCGCTCCGTCCGGTGCCGGTAACGGCCGCGAGATCGACGCCCAGCTCCACTGCCACCCGGCGCGCGCGCGGACTCACCGGCATGCTCCCGGCATGATTGCCATTGGCGTTCACTGGCCCGGTATTCGTCGGAATGTCATCGTCGATCGGCGAGCCAAGATCCTGCGGCTCAGGAGATTCGCTGCCAAACGCATAGGCAGGCGGCGCTTCGCCGGGGGCGAGAATGAACGCCAGTGTCGCGCCCACTGGCGCTTCCACTCCGATCGGCGTTCCGTCCGGAATATAGAGCACGCCGGAATCGAGCGATTCGACCTCGGTGATCGCCTTGTCGCTTTCGACCGCGAAGATATGCTCCCCGGCTTCCACCAGATCGCCGCTCGCTTTCAGCCACTCGACCACGGTGCCGGTTTCCATGGTCCAGCCGAGACGCGGCATCACGATTTCACTTGGCACCGTTGACTCCTTGCGGTTTCCTTGTTCGATGTTCGTCGTAGCGCAGAGACCCGTGCCCTGCGATCGGCCGAAGGCCGATACTGTCGCCCGACGGCCCGACTTCGAATCGGACACAAGGCGCTTGGCCACCTCGGTCATCGCGCTTCGCGCGATCGCAGGGCACAGGTCCCTGCGCTACGATCGGATGTAAATGTTGCCCGACGGCCCGGCTTCGAACCGGAATCACCGCGTATCGCAATGACGGTTATCGCGCTTCGCGCGATCGCAGGGCACAGGTCCCTGCGCTACGATCGGCGGCGGCTTTCGCGTCGACTATTCCGCCAGCAAGTCCCGCATCGCCTGCAGGATCTGCTCGCGCGACAACGTCACGGCGTTCTCCAGCACTGGCGAATAGGGCACCGGCGTGAAGATGCCGTTCAGGCGCTGGACCGGCGCGTCGAGCTCGTCGAACGCCTTTTCCATCACCACCGCGGAAATCTCCGCGCCCATGCCGCACGGTTGGAAGTCTTCGTCGACGATCAACAACCGACCTGTTTTCGCGACCGAGGCGAGAATGGTCTCCTCGTCCAGCGGCGCGATCGAGCGCAGGTCGATCACCTCGATCTCCACCCCTTCACCGGACAGGATCTCGGCCGCCTGGACCGACTTGTCGACCATCGCGCCAATGGCGACCACGGTTGCATCGGCGCCCTCGCGCCGGATCGCCGCTGTGCCGAACGGGATCAGCTCGTCCGCTTCGACCGGGGGCACCTCACCCTTCACATTCAGCAAGAGCTTGTGCTCCAGGAAGAGCACCGGGTCCGGTCCGCGCAGAGCAGTCTTGAGCAACCCCTTGGCGTCGCGCGGGGTGGTCGGAATCACCACCCGGAAACCGGGAAGATGCGCGAAAATCGGGTAGTAGTTGCCTGAGTGGTGCGTTGCCGACGCCCCGCCGATGCCGATGCACCCGCGCAGCACGATCGGCATTTCCAGCCGCCCGGACGACATGTATTGGATCTTGGCGATCTGGTTCACCATCTCGCCAAAGGCATCGAGCGCGAAGTCGAGAAACATGAAATCGACCACCGGCCGCGTGCCGGTCATGGCCGCTCCGGTGCACATACCGATGAAGCCGCGCTCCACGATCGGCGTGTCGCGCAACCGCTCCGGTCCGTACTTCTCGTAGAGTCCGAGTGTGGTGTTGAAATTGCCGCCGCGCTCGCCGATCCCTTCGCCCACCACGAAGATGCGCGGATTCCGCTCCATCTCCTCATCGAGCGCCTCGCGCGCCGCGGTGGTAAAGGTCAGCTCGCGCATCTCGGTCGATGTTCCATTCGAAGTCACGATCGCAACCATTGCGTCCTCATCATGTCGTCATCCCCCCACTCCTCATCTCTTCCCAACGGACTCCGGACTCCGGACTCCGGACTCAGGAACTCGTCCCATAGATGTGGAGCGCGGCGGTGTCCGGCTCCGGATAGGGACTGTTCCTGGCGAATTCCAGCCCCTCCGCCACCACGTCCTCGATCTCCTGCCGCACCTCGTCGATCTGCGCCTGGGTGGCGATTCCGCGATCGAGCAACCGCGCCTCCAGCAAGGCGATCGGGTCGCGTTGCTTCCAGGCCTCGATCTCCTCCATGGTCCGGTACCCGCCGTCACGCATTCCCTCGGCGTGCGGTCGGGTGCGATACGTCTTCCCTTCGATCAAGGATGGCCCGCCGCCGCGCCGGGCTCGGTCGATGGCAGCCGCGGCTGCTTCCGTGACCGCGAGCACGTCGTTGCCATCGACGGTCACACCCGGGATGCCGTAGGAGCGCGCCCGCTCGGCCACATCGGTATTGCGCGTGGCGTAGTCGAACGGCACTTCCGTCGCGAACTGGTTGTTCTCGCAAACGTAGACCACCGGCAATCCCCAAATGGCGGCCAGATTGACCCCTTCATGGAAGGCGCCGTTGTTCATCGCGCCGTCGCCGAAGAACGCGACGCTCACCTGATCGGTTTTCATGAGCTGGAAGCTGTACCCCGCGCCGGTGGCTTGCAGAATGTTCGGCCCGACGATGCCCGTCGTGCCCATCAGCCCAACCTCAGGCACGAAAAGGTGCATGCTCCCGCCCCGGCCTTTGGAAACGCCGGTCGCCTTGCCGAAGAGCTCGGCCATGACCTCCCTGGCCGGCGCGCCTTTGGCCAGCGCATGCCCATGACCGCGATGCGTGCTGAACACCACGTCATCGGCACGCAAATGCGCGCAGACGCCGACCGCGATCGCTTCCTGCCCGACATAGGTGTGACACGCCCCGGGAATCAGCCCCTGGGCGTACGACCGCGCCAGCGCTTCTTCCACCCGGCGAATGCGCAGCATCTCGCGCAAGAGCCAGAGCGCTTGCTCGGTCGTCAATTCGAGCGTGCCTCCAGTCGATACCGACATCTACGAAATCCCCCATGCGAAGGTCGAAAGAACTTCAGGACCGCTTGCGGTGACCAGCACCATCTTTTCCGAACGCGCGCCGAATGTGCCGTTCTTCCCTTGATAGGCTCCGGGCTCGACGGAAAAGACCATGCCCGGCTCGATTACGGAATGATCGTAGGGCACCAGCCGGGGCAGCTCGTTGACCGACACCCCGATCTGGTGGCCGGCGTAGTGCGCCATCGGTAACCCGTGCCTGGCAAAGGCGGCTTCCGCGGCATTGGCGGCGTCGCTCGCTTTGGCGCCTGGCTTGAGCGCGGCCATGGCGGCTTCGCAAGCGTCCTGTGAGGCCGTGGCATAGCGTTTCTCTTCCGAGGTCGGCCGTCCGGCCACGATGTGGGTATTGGTGCAGTCGAACCAGTAGCCCTGGAAGCGGCCGCTCAGATCCATCAACGCAGCATCGCCCACCGCGGTCACCCGGTTGCGCGGCCCATTGGGGTAGCGCACTTCGGTGGAACGCGGCCCGGTCACCAATTCGCCCGACAGGGGAATGTCCCGACCCGCTTCCATGAAGATCTGGTTGCTAATCTCGCACCACATGGCGATTTCGTTTCGCCCGGCTTCGTCACAAAGCCGGTCGAGGGTCGTGTGCCCGATATCGGCCAGCTTCGACGCGCCGCGCAACAAGCCGATCTCTCGCTCGGTCTTGATCCATCGCGCCCGTCGTAACGGTTCGGCCGCCTCGACCTGTTTGCCAGCAATCAGCGGCCCCGCGAGCAATGGCGCCGCTTCCGATTCGACCGCCACGGTCGCTTTGGCCGAATCGAGCCCGAGCTGGGCCAGCGCACTGGTCAAGCTGGCGGAGTAGACCCCGCGTGGATCGGTCGCCACGAAGCTATCGAAGGTCGGAAACCCGATCACCTCGAAGCCGGGCGCGTTTTCGCGCAGATTGGCAGCCACGCCATCCGGCGCGATCACGATGCCGCGCTCGTCCCGTGCGGAGATCACCGCCAGCCAGGGCGCCACCGTGGTCGCCGCCAACGCCCCAACCGGCACCGGCTGCTCCACGTTCGTCACATACGTGACGTTCTCGATCGAACCCAGCACCGCGCCATCGGCCCCGATCCGCCGTAGTTCCTCGCAGGTTTTCAGAAGTTCGTGGTTCATACGTTCCTTCGAGCGTGGAAATAGGAAATAGGAGATAGGAAATCGTTCTTCCTTTGCCTCCGGCTATTTCCCATTTCCTATTTCCTATTTCCGAACTCGGCCGCCACGTCCTCGAACAACCCCACCGCTTCCGTGTCCGGGAAGTCCATGAAGTTGATCTGCATGTAGTCGACGCCGGCGGCTTCGTATTCGCGCAGTTGGTCGCGTACTTCGTCCGGTGTCCCGGCAATCATGTGGATCCCCTCGCGCGGCGGCGTGCGCATGACCTTGTCCGGATCGGCCGAAAGGCTGAGCATGTTGAACGCGGTCGGCCGCACAGCATCGGCGGCACGTCCCGCGGCCACCGATTTGTCCCGCAGCAACGCCACCTTTTCCTTGAAGAGTTCAGGGGTGGCCAGATCGGCATTCCACCAATCGGCCTCGCGTGCCGCGATGCCCACCGTGCGGTTGCCGTTGCCCCCGATCATGATGGGCGGAAGCGGATCGGGCGCCGGCAGCGCGATAGCGTCGGTGACCCGGTAGTGCTTGCCCGTGACCGTCACGCGCTCTCCGGTCCAGAGCGCCTTGATGACCTGCAACGCTTCTTCGAGCTGGTCGAGCCGCACTTTCGGTTCGGGAAAGGCGTAGTCGTACGCCAGATACTCGTCCTCTTTCCAGCCGGCGCCGATTCCGAAGACCAATTTGCCGCGAGAGAGGAATTGCAATGTCGCGGCCATGTTCGCCAATTGCCCGGGATTCCGGTAACTCTGGCAGAGCACGATCGACCCCACCGTCAGGTCGGGAAAGCGGGCCGAGGTATGGACCATCTGCGTCCAACCTTCCAGGTACGGCATCTCGCCCGCTTGCAGGTGATCGACGAACCACAAGCCCCACCCGTTTCGGTTGGCGGCTTGCAAGATGACCTCGTTCGCCTCGACCATCTGCTGCATGGTGCCCGATCTGGGCACCGGCGAAACCATGACCCCGAATTCCATCGCTCTCCCGCTCTCTTCCGTTTCTGTTTCCGTTGCCGCATCCCTCTGTGGCTGCTCAGCCACCTCGGGCGCCTGCTCCGATTCAATCTCGTTCGCGTCCGTAGCCGCAGCCTTCCGTGGCTGCTTTCCTTGCCTCGATCGAAGCTCCTGAGACGAACATCGTTCATTGCCTTTTCGGCAGCCACGGAGGGCTGCAACTACGGGTTTGGTGCGGTCCGTCTCGGTCTCACAACGGCGGCGTCTTGTCGAGACTGGCAGCCACGAGGGCTGCACCTACGCAACTGGAGCGTTCGCCAATACCCGAGGCTGGGCCTCGTTCCGCGGAGCCGGCGGGGCATTGACCGGATACTTCGGCGCATGTCCGGTGAGCACCCGGAACGCTTCCTCCGCACCGCGCACCCGCACGTCATGCACGGCTTCCACCGACGATGCCGCCAGATGCGGAGTCACGATGATGCGTGGTTCGTGCAGCACGGGATCGTCGACCGGGCACGGCTCGACCGGCAGAACATCGATGCCTGCGCCGGCCAACTGCCCGGACTGCACGGCTGCCACCAGGGCTGGCACGTCGACCACCGGGCCTCGTGCGGTGTTCACCAGGAACGCGGTCGGTTTCATGAGCGACAGCGCGCGCGCATCGATCATGCCGCGCGTTTCCGCATTCAAGAGCACATGCAGCGAGATGATGTCCGCGGTCGCCATCAGGGTGTCGAAATCGACCGAAACCGCCCCGACCGAATCGAAATCGCCCTGGGGGATGTAGGGATCGTAGGCAATGACCGACATACCCAGGCCAGACGCTTTGCGCGCCGACGCTTTGCCGATGCGCCCCAACCCGATCACCCCGAAGGTCAGGTTCGCCAGCCGTTTGATGGGGGTGTGCCCCATATAGCGCCAGGTTCCCTCCTGCCCGGTCTGCCGGTGCTCGAAGAGATGCCGCACCAACGCCAACGAAAGCGCGATGGCATGGGTCGACACCTCGTCGATCGAGTAATCGGGCACATTGGTGACCCAGATACCGCGCTCGGCGGCGGCTTCGTAGTCGATCGCGTCGTACCCGGTGCCGACGCGGGTGATCAGCTCCAGGTTCGGCATCTGATCCATCATCTCGGCGGAGACGATGTGCAACCCGGTCAGCAACGCCGAGGCGTCCTGCACCTTCGGCCAAATGTCCGGATCGGTTAGTTGCTTGCCGGTGACCAGCCCACCCTTGGTGGCAATCACCTCGAAATCCCCTTTGCCGAGAATCTCCAGCTCCGGCCCGATCTCGTCCGGATTCGCATACGCCAGCACGATTTTCTTGGTCATTGGTCTCCTCTGAATGCGGAAATAGGAAATGGGACATAGGAATTTGTTTGTATGTTGTTCTGAACCAGTTCCCTTAGCTCATTCGAACTCCCATTTCCTATCTCCTATTTCCCATTTCCGCCCTGTCGTTAACCCTTCACCGCTCCGGCCGAGATGCCCGCCACGATATAGCGCTGCATCGCCAGGTAGAAGATCACCGGTGCGATCGAGAAGAGCGTGCCTGCTGCCAGCAGAAGCTGCACCGGGGTATCCAGCATGGTGATCATGTTGGCCAGGCCAACCGAAGCCGGTCGCAACTCCTTGCTCTGGATCATCGTCTGCGCGAAGAGATATTCGTTCCAGGCGTAGAAGAAGGCCACCACGCCCACGGCCACCACACCCGGCAGCGCGATCGGCATGACGATCTGGAAAAGGGTGCGCATTGGTCCCGCCCCGTCCACCATGGAGGCTTCCCGCACTTCGGTGGGCACGGTGTCGAACATGTTCTTCATAACCCAGACGCAGATCGGCAGAATGAAGGCTGCGTCGATCAACGCCAGCGCCGGCAAGCTGTTGCGAATGTCCTGGTGGATCAAGGGAAAGTCCGTGTAGATCTTGAAGATCGGCACGATGATGAGCGCTTCGGGAAGCATCTGCGTCATCAGCAGGAAGATGGCGAAGAGTCCCCGGCCCCGCCAACGCAACGCCGAGATGGCATAACCGCCAAGGATTGCCAGCAGCACGCAAATCACCGTGGTGACCGTGGAGAGATAAATCGAGTTCAGAATCCAGCGCGCCACCGGTTCCTTGTCGAAAACCTGCTGGAAAGCCGAGAGCGAGAACTCCTGCGGCCAGAGCTTCGGTGGGTAACGGAGCGTGATCTTGGTCGACTGCACCGTGGTGACCAACATCCAGTAGATCGGGAAGAAGGTGATGCCACAGATCACCAGCACTACCAGCGCGAACCCAAGCTTGCTCAGCCGGTCGCGAAGCGTGGGACCTTTCGCGCGGTGCGTCGCTGTTGGCAGGGGGGTGATGTTGGCGCTCATACGCGGCCTCCTTCCAGCTCCTGCCGTCGTTGGACATAGAGGAAGATCAACGAAATTGTCAGCACGATCAGGAACCCGGCCACGCCGATGGTGGCGGCATACGAAAAGTCATAGAAGCGGAATGCGGTCTGGTAGATCCGAATGACGATCGTCTCGGTCGCTCCGGCTGGACCGCCGCCTGTCATCAGCCAGATGATGGTGAACTGCTTGAAGGCGTAGATCGATGCCAGCACCACCAGCAGCATCAACGTCGGCGTGATGTACGGCAACGTCACCGCGCGGAATGCCTGCCACCTGGTGGCGCCGTCGACCCGAGCAGCCTCGGTCAGCTCGCTCGGCACCGTTTGCAGCGACGCCAGAATCACCAGGCTATAGAAGGGGAACCCCTTCCAGGCGGTGATGAGGATCAGCGAAATCAATGCCAGATTCGGGTCGAGCAGCCATTTCGGATTTGCATCGACCCACGGCAACCAGTTGGCGAAGACATTCATCACGCCGAACTGGGGATTGAGCATCCAAATGAAGATCAACACTGCTGGCACATCCGGAAACGCCCATGGCAGGGTGATGATGCCGCGCGCCGCCGAACGCCCGAAGAATGCCCGGTTCAGCACCACGGCGGAAAGCAAGCCAAACAAGATCGATACGACGATGACTCCGCCCATGAAGAGGAAGGTCTGCTTGACCGACCGCCAGAAGAACTCGTCGTCGATCAGACGCCGATAGTTTTTCAGCCCGACCCATGTTGGCGGGGTGCCCAGGTTTGCCTGGGTGTAGAAGCTCGATTTGATGCCCTGATAGATCGGATAGAGTACGAAGATCCCCTCGTAGAACAGAATCGGAATCGCGAGCAGATATGGCAAGAACGACGGCCTTCGTCGCTTGGCCGGCTGCGACCGATCGCTCGAAATCGATTGCGTCCCCACGGCTACTGACATCGCTTCGACATCCTGACGGCCCTTGCCATCCTGAAGAACGAAGGATCTCCCCGCCGCTGCGAGTGTCCCGTCGCGGTCTGGTTTCGCATACGGCGCAATCGGTTCCCCATTCGAATCTTCGGTGACCTCGTTCCCACGAAAGAGATGCTTCACTGCGTTCAGAGTGTCAATTCGGCCGGTCGTGTCCAGCCTCGGAGAGGCTTCGCGCTGTGAACCCCAGGCTTCGACCTGGGGAACGCGGCAGATTCCGGGAGCCTCCGGCCCAAAATGGCGAGAGGACACGGAGGTCCTCCACGACAGCCGGGCGAACAGGGTCGGAGACCCTTGGCTTCTCATAGCCCCACCGTTCAGGGTGGGGACAATGGTGTTGGACGAAGGCTTCCCGTCCGGCCAGTTGAGGCCGGACGGGGTTTGCATCGCCTATGCCGACAGCCGGCTGGCCAGTTCCTCCGCCTGCGACTGCGCGGCGGACATCGCGTCTTCCACCGACTGACCGCCGGAGAGGACGTTCTGGAAGTTCTGCAGCACGATCTGCCCGAACTCCTGGTTGTTGAAGATGAAATCGCCCACCATCTGCGGCGGAGTGGTCATGTTGATGCCCTGGAATCCGGTCAGCCAGTGGATGCTGGCGAAGTAGTCTTCCAGACCGCCGACCTCGTAAGCCGGGATCACGTCCAACTGGCGGGTGAGCAGGTTGCGATAGTTCTCCGGGGCGTACAGCCAGGTGAGGAACTCCATCGCCGCGTCGCCCTTCTCGCTCTGGTTGTTGATCGTGATCGGATGAATGCGCGCGATCGTCTTCTTGCTCTGCCACGGCAGCGCGTAGGTGTTCATGTTCGGGTAGAAGTCCGGCGCCGAGTCCTTGTAGACATTGGCGGCGGCCGAAACGATGAGCTGCTGCGCAATCTGCTGGTTCGCCCAGAGCTGGTTCGCGGTGGCGTTGTCCACGCCTTGCGGGAAGCTGTTGTCGTATGCCTGCTTGAAGAGGGTGAGCGCATCCAGAATCGGCTGGCTGGTAAGCAACGGAGTCGACCCGTCGGCCCAGACACCGTCGTAGATGCAGCCCCACTGCTGCAGCGTGAACCAGAACGACTCGGCTTCCGACATCAGGTGGTCGTTGAAGAGACCGAACTGATTCGGTCGATTGGTGAGAGATTGCGAAACTTCCATCCACTGCGCAGGATCGACCGGGAGTTCGGTAACACCGGCCGCTTCGAACAACGAGGTGTTGTAGAAGAGCCCGAAGACCACCGTCACCACGTCGAGACCCATCACACCGCCGTCGACAGTGATATAGTCGTGCGCCTGGCTGAGGGTAGTGATGTTGTTCGCTTCGAGCACCGGGTTCAGATTGGTGAGCACGCCCGCCTTGAGCAGACGCAGCACCAGGTCTGGCGTGGTCTGGAAGAGGTCGCCATCGAGTTTGCCGGCCTGGAGCTGGACGATGATGTTGTTCGTGAAGTCATCGAACGCCCAACCGGTCATGTTGACCTTGATGTCGCTCTGCGACGCTTCGAAATCGGCAATCATCTGGGTCCATGCGTCACCACGTCCCGGCTCGTTGTAGAACCAGGTGTAGTAGTCGAGCGTAATCGGCTCGCCCTGCAGCACAGCCGGCGCAGCAAAGACCTTGCTCGCCTTCGGATGCACTCCGGCCGCCAAACCGGCAGCGCCCGCCGCCGCGCCCGTCTTGAGGAACTTGCGGCGTGACCAGCTTGGGGTGACGATCGTCGTCTTCTTGTCGTTCATTGACTGAACCTCCTGAAAATGGTCCGTTCGATCGGCATCGATGCGAATGGGTTCATATGCGTTCGAGACGTGAGGCTGAATTGCCCTCCTTTCCGCAGTGTGCCGCCTGATTCAGGAAATGCGCTCCATCGAGTCCAGTGTCCGATGCCCCTCATCCTCGCTCCGGACTCCGGACTCCGGACTCCGGACCCTGAACCCCGAACCTACGCCGTCGTCCAGGTATGGCTCCCGCCTGCATTCAGCGCCAGATTGCCGCCGTCGACCGGGAGCAGCACGCCCGTCACCATCGATGCGGCATCGGATGCCAGGAAAATTGCCGGTCCGGCCATCTCCTCGGGCGTCGCCAGCCGGTTCATGGGAATGCCGGTCAGGAAACGGTCCATCAACGCCGGATCGAAGGTGGGCGAGTCGAGCCATTTCTGGAACCCGTTGGTCATGACCTGGCACGGCAGAATCGCGTTGACCCGGATTCCGTGCTTGGCCCATTCGACCGCCAGCTCCTTGGTCATCATGTTCAGCGCCCCTTTGTTGACGCTGTGCGAGAGATTTCCGCGGCCCAACGCCGCCGCACCCGCGATCGAGCTGATATTGATGATGCTTCCGCCGCGCCCACTTTCGGTCATGCGCCTGAAGGCGTGCTGAGCGCAGAGCAATGAGCCGGTCACCCCGATCGTCAGCACCGTGTTCCATTCGTCCAGCGGGTGATCTTCCGGACGGTGCCGTTTCGTGGCGCCGACGTTGTTGACGAGAATGTCGAGCTGGCCGAAGTTTTCGTCCACCGCCGCGAACATGCGCACGATATCGTCCGGACTGCCCATGTCGGCGGTCAGCGCCAGCGCGCGCCGTCCCTGGGCTTCGATTGCGGACCTGGTCTCGCCCAGCCAGTCATCCTGGAGGTCGCAAAAGACGACATCCGCTCCCGCGGCCGCCATGCCGATGGCAATCGCCTGTCCGATGCCATTGGCGCCTCCGGTGACCAACGCTACCTTGCCATCCAGCCGGAACAACTTGGCGGGATCAAAAACCACGAGCTGCGTTCTCCTTCGATGCTGCGGCGCTTGCCGCTTGTTGCTCGAGTTGCCGTTCCAGACTGCGGCTGACCCGCTCGTACGAGCCGCCCAGATGTTCCCGAAGATGTGAAACGGCGCCGTCCGGATCCGCCTGCGCGATGCAATCCAGCAGAACCTGATGCCCGCTCACCAGCATTTCGCGGAAATCGACATCGGCCACGTTGCGATTGAGCAGCAGGACATGAATCTGCGGACGCATATTGGTCCAGGTGTCCTTCAGCCGGCGATGGTTGGCCGCGTCGTAGATCAGGTCGTGAAACCCGAGATCGAATTCCGCCGCCTCTTGTTCGGTAATGCCGCGGTCGATCGCGTTCTGCATACCATCGATCACGGATTGCATCTTGCCGATCGCGACCGGGTCGGAGAACGTTGCCGCCCGTCGAATGGCCAGTTCCTCGATGGCCAGCCGCAAGGTGTAGAGCTCTTCCAGGTCGTTGCGGGAAAGCTGAGCCACCACTGCGCCGCGGTTGCGGTTGATCACCACCAGCCCCTGACGTTCCAGTTCGGCCAGCGCCTCGCGCACGGGGCCGCGGCTCACACCCAGGGCGCGAGCCAGAGCCTCCTCCCGCAAGCGTTCCCCGGGAGCGAACGCCCCGCTCAGGATCGCGGCTCGCAGGCGAGAGGCGACATCGTCGGAAAGCGCGCGCTTTTCCGGCATGGAAAGCACCGCGGCCAGATCGTTGCTGATTCGTTCGTTGCTGCTGCGTTGCGGCATAGCGCCCTCACCTTCGGGGGCTTGCGTCGGGTCGGAGTCGGCAGTGTTGCCTGTTGATTGTAAACAATCCGCCATGCTCGGGAACTTGTCAAGAGGGGAAAACCGCCTTGCGTCGATATGTTTCGAATCCGGCTCCAATCTCCGCAGATTTTCGGAAGACATGACATAACAGATCTGCTCTGTTGGCATCAGCCATCGACTGGTTCGCCTGCGTAACCTTCGCCGCTACGCATGCTGTCACGTTTCTTCTCCAAGATCCGTCCTCTCTGATAACCGGGGAGAACGCGATCGCTCTCCAGCCCTACGGAAGGCGCCTGAAATGACCATCGTTGGTCGTCTGTGGCACGTTCGAGCGCCGGAACCGTGATTCGGCCGGCGTTGCTGGTTGCTCTTGCGCTTGGTTTCTTGACCGCGTTCGCGGCCGGGCTGCTGGGCATGATTGTGGTCGCACCGGATTACTCGGAATCAGGAACGGCGATTCCGGCGCATCATACGGATCTGGTGGTCAAGGCCTTCTACAGCGACATCAATGCGTGGATCGCTGGCAAGGATCATGCGCTCGAGCACATGCTCGGCCCAGACTTCGTCGATCACACAACATCGGAATCCCCTGACCGGAACGCGACGGAGTTCTTGAGCTACCTGAGCACCATCCGGACATTCGAGCCGACGCTTCGCTTCAACGTCCTCTCGATCGAGGGAAGCGACGCGATCGTTTCTGTCGATCTCGAGCGTGTTGGGGTCCATCTTCCGTCCATAGAGGGATGGAGGATCGAGCTACCAGAGCAACCGCCGCTCCGCGAGATCTTACGGATCGAGGACAGTCTGATTCAGGAGCGCTGGGGTCCCGACGATCTCTGGCCTGGTATCGCAATGGCGGCCCAGCGTTCTGTCCCGATAGGGCCTGAGTTGTATCAGGAGCCGTCCATTCAGCGCTTCGAGCTGAACCCCGGCGCTCCCATCAACTTGATTGCGAAGGGCACGGTCATGCTCTGGGTCGAGTCAGGTGAGCTTGGGATCGACCTGAGCGGGACGGATCAGACAGGAGCGACCAAGTTTTCGGCAGAGCCACTTGCGGCGGGTGACATGCGGTTTGTGCGGCCCACTGGCGAACTGCGCGTGCGGGCGGTAGGTGAGGCGCGTGTTGCGCTGTGGACGGTGAGCGTGGGCAGGATCTTCGCGCGCTCGTACAAGATCAGCGGTCCTGAATCGGAGCTTGAGACGGGAATTCGGGCGGAGGCGATCATCAGACGCGCGGTCGATTTCCAGGCCGACACCGCCCAGCTTTCTGTGCTCATTGTTACGCTGCCAGTGGGGGCGACCCTCTCGACGGGTGCGGCGGATATGAACGCTGCCGCGGTCGTGGCGGGTGAGCTGCAAGCAGATCCGAAAACGGGAGAGGTCTTCTACTTCTTCGGCACAGTCGGATCTCGGATATTGAGGAGTGCGGTGACTGCCCTCTCTTCCGAAGGCTTTGCCAGCCGGGGCGGCAGCGCGGCGTCCTATCAGGTCGTGGGTTCCGCACCTGCCACGCTGGTGCTTCTCTCGGTTGACACCGAGTCCTCTGCAGATAGTCACCCGGTTCGCACCCGCTCTGGTTGACCGCGCTTTACGGCCACGCATCAACCTGTTGAGAGCTCGCATGCTTTCCGAAGTGGAAAGCCCCGCAGCCAAGCCGCAAACCAACCAGCCACTCTGTCGCAGCAGCAGGAACCCAAAGCGAATCGTTAGTGAAGCTCGATGATATGACATAACACTCGTGCTATGCTCTGAGTAGCCACCATGCGCAGAACGCGCATAGACCGTCACGTTTTCGCCCCGATCCGTTCACCAGGAACATTGGTGACCGCGGCCGCTCTTTCACTCGACGGAAGGCGCTTCCTATGACCACCACTTGCCGCATGCGGCACATTCGAGCACTGGTCCCGTGACCCGGCCGGCGTTGCTGGTTGCTCTTGCGCTTGGTTTCCTGACCGCGTTCGTGGCCGGTCTGCTGGGCATGGTTGTGGTCGAGTCGGGCCAGACCGAATCACGTTCAGCCGTTGAAGCGCAACCAACAGAACCGGTGGTCGAGGCTTTCTACGACGGCATCAACGCCTGGATTGCCGACAAAGACCCGGTGCTCGAGCAGGTGCTTGCCCCAGGATTCGTCGACCACACGGCATCAGAGTCATATGGCCGGAGCACGGAGGCGTTCCTCGGCTTCCTGAGTGATGTTCGGGCCGCCGCGCCATCGCTCCGCTTCGACATCCGTGCGATCGAAGGAAGCGGCGCGATCGTGTCCGTAGACCTCGAGCGGTCTGGAATGCAGATTCCTTCCATCGATGGATGGGAGATCGAACTTCCGGCGGAGCAGCTGTTTCGCGAGATCTTGCGGATCGAGCATGGTCTTGTCGCTGAGCGCTGGAGTCTCGACGGCGTGTGGCCCAAAGGCTTGGCGTCTGCCCAACGAACGATCTCGATTGGGTACGACGAGTATCAGCAACCATCCATCCAGCGCTTCGAGCTGGACCCGGAGGGGGCATTCAGTTTGGCCGCGCATGGGACGATCATGCTCTGGGTCGAGTCGGGGGAACTGGAGATCGACCTGAGCGGGACGGATCAGACAGGGACAGTCACACTTCCGACAGAACCGCTCGCACCGGGCGACGTGCGGTTCGTACAACCCGACGGCAACCTGGCCGTGCGCGCGCTTGGAAATGAGCGGGTTGCGCTGTGGACGGTAAGCGTGGACACAATACTCGTGCACGCCAATGCCATCAGTGTCCCGAATACGAGTCTCCCGACAGGAATCAGACAAGATGCAAGCGTTGGACTCCGAATCCAGCTTCCGTTCGACGCTGTCCGGCTTTCCATTTTCATCGTGACCTTGCCTGTGGGAGCGGCGATCTCGACGAACGCAGCGAGCATGCACGCCGTCGCGGTCGTTACGGGGGAGTTGCACACGCAACCCGAAACTGGCGAGATCTTCTACTGCTTCGGAGAATCCCGATCGCGATTGCTGTCGGATGCTGCAACCGCCCTCTCTTCCGAAGGCTTTGCCAACCAGAGCGGCAGCGCGGCGTCCTATCAGGTCGTGGGCTCCGCACCCGCCACGCTGGTGCTTCTCTCGATCGCTGCCGAGACTCCTGCGCGCAGCCATCTGGCCCTACCCTAACCCGGTCGATCAGAGTCCCCAGGAAAGCAGCGGCGATGCTCTCGCTCAAGAACGATCTTGCTGGAGTGGTTCTCAAGCTGTTAGGCGTGCTTCTCGCCGGTCAGCTCGGCTGGATGATGGCTGGAGCGTACGACGATGGCGGAAGCAACCCTCCGCCTGCCCGCGACGTGCGTCCCGTCGTGGAAGCGTTCTACGAAGTGATGAACTGCTGAGTCGCCCAACTCTCCCGAGCGCCCGTTTCCGGCGATGTCTTCTGCTACACCGACCAGGAGTCTCCTCGACTCCTCACGAGCGTCGAAACCGCCGACACCGGTCAGGGATTCGCTGCCGATTCCGGCGCCATTGCCACCTATCGAGCAATCGCGACGTCGTCCGTTCTGCTGCTCTCGATCGCTCCATCCGCAACCAACGCCACCCCAGCTCCTCCATCCGTGTCGGGCCACGATGCCCCCCTCTTTCCGTAGCTGCAGCCCTCCGTGGCTGCCATGCCCACATCGCAGGGTCCCCCTTCTTTCCGTAGCTGCATCCCTCTGTGCCTGCCATACCCACACCGCAGGGTCCGCCTTCTTTCCGTAGCTGCAGCCCTCCGTGGCTGCCATACCCACATCGCAGGGTCCGCCTTCTTTCCGTAGCTGCAGCCCTCCGTGACTGCCATTCCCTTACCGCGGGGTCCCCTTCCCAAGACCTTTCCAAACCTGTGGCTACCCCCCAAAGGCGACATCGCTGCGGTATCCTCGCGACATGACCGCCCCGCCTTATCGCCGCCGCAATCTGCGACTCCCCGCGTTCGACTATTCCACTCCCGGGACCTATTTCGTCACGATCTGCGTTCAGAATCGGGCATGCATCCTCGGAGACGTGGTCGACGGCGAGACCGTGCTCTCCAGCGTCGGACATTTGGCCGCAATCCATCTTCAGATGGCGGCGGATCGATTCAACGACGTCGAGCTCGATGCTCACGTGATCATGCCGAATCATGTCCACCTCTTGTTGAATCTTGGCTGGAATGTAGGCGCGCCTCTCGAACCGGTTCGAGCCGTAACCGAAGCACCCATGCCAATGCCAACCTCGCTCGACCGAATCGTGCACTGGTTCAAATCCGCAACCACCAACGAGTACATTCGGCGAGTGCGCTCTGAAGGTTGGCGCAGATTTCCCGGGACACTTTGGCAACGCAACTACTACGAACATGTCGTTCGCGATCAGTCTGACCTGGATCGGATTCGGACCTATATCGCGAACAATCCTGCAAAGTGGGAGATGGATACGGAATACCTCCCTGAGTGCAGGGGTTTCTAGACTCTCCCGTTTTCGCACCCCTCTTCCCGTCGCCGCAGCCCTCCGAGGCTGCCCTTGTCTCCCCGTAGCTGCAGCCCTCGGTGGCTGCCTTCCTCTCTGCGTAGCTGCAGCCCTCCGTGGCTGCTATGCCTACATCGCATTGCTCCCTTCCAGCGACCTCTTCATATCAGTAGCTGCAGCCCTCCGTGGCTGCCCTGTTTGCACCGCCATGCTCGCCCTCCTGAGGCCTTTTCATACCCCCGTAGCGGCAGCCCTCCGTGGCTGCTGTTCCCACTCAGTAGGACTCTTCCTCGTACGCCATAGGCAAGGTCCACCGTGGCATTCAATTGCGCGTCGCGAAAGCAGCCACAAAGGGCTGCGGCTACGGGGAGAGAGGAGGCAGCCACGGAGGGCTGCGGCTACGGGGAGAGAAGGAAGGCAGCCACGGAGGGCTGCGGCTACGGGGAGACAAGGGGCAGCCACGGAGGGCTGCGGCTACGAGAGGAAGGCCACGGAGGCGCGGCTGCGCAGAGAAGGAAGGGCAGCCACGGAGGGCTGCGGCTACGGGGAGAGAAGGAAGGCAGCCACGGAGGGCTGCGGCTACGGGAGAAGAGGGCAGCCACGGAGGGCTGCGGCTACGGGAAGAGGGTGCGAAAACGGGAAGGAGTTACCGCACCAACGCTGCCTGCGCACGGGCGCGGCCGGTGGCAGTCACCGACAACACCCCGTTCTCTTCGGTGACCACGCCGCGCCGCCGCGCCAGGTCCACAATCCGCGCCGTGAACCGCGGGTCCCAGTGCAAATGCTCGTCCAACCCATCGACCCGATTTTCGGTCAACGCCTCGGCGGTTCCCTCGTGGTTCATGACATGAATCGCCAGCATGGTTTGCGCGAACTCGACTTTCTGCCGCTCGCGGCGCAGAACTTGCGCTACCAACCCGCGTTGCGGCGCGAACAGCAACACACCCGCGAAGACGATGCCGATCATGGTCGCCATGGCGCCCGCAATCGAAGCGTCCAACCAGTGCGCCATCCAGTACCCGGCGATCGAGGAGAGCACCCCGATCGCCACGCTCAGCGCCAGCATCCGTTTCAGATCGTCGGTGAGCAGATACGCCGCCGCAGGCGGTCCGATCATCAGCGCGACCACGAGGATCGACCCGACCGCGTCGAACGCGCCCACCGCCGTCACCGACACCATCGACATCAGGCCATAGTGCAAGAGCGCTGGCGCGAAACCCAGGCTCGCCGCCAGCGCGGGGTCGAAGGTCGCCAGCTTGAGCTCTTTGAAGAACGCGATCACCAGCGCCACGTTCAACGCCAGAATCGTCCCCATTACCCAGAGCCCCATTGGCCCCAGATCCCATCCGCCGATCTGGAACCGGTCGAACGGCGCGAACGCCAACTCGCCCAGCAGCACCGCATCGATATCGAGATGCACATTCCCGGCATAGCGTGAGATCAGAATCACGCCGATGCTGAACAGCAGCGGAAAGACGATTCCGATCGCCGCGTCCTCGCGCACCAGCCCGGTGCGCTGCAACCATTCCACCAGCACCACCGTCAGGAGCCCGACCGCCGCGGCGAAGAAGATCAGGATGGGGGAGGTGGTGCTTTCCACCACGAAGAACCCGATCACAATCCCGAGCAGAATCGAGTGGCTGATCGCGTCGCTCATCATCGCCATGCGGCGCAATACAAGGAACACCCCTGGCAACGCGCAGGCAGCCGCGGTCGCCGCGGCAATCAACTGGATATCGAGCTGCGCGCTGCTCATCGCGCTCCTTCTCCCGGCAGGGTGCGCGGCCCGCCATGGGCAGCGTCGGCTGCCGCCATGGCGCGCATCAGTTCCTCCTTCTTCTTGCGCCGGGCGAACCAGGCCCAAAGCAGTCCGCGGTTCGGCGCGAAGCAGAGCGAGAAGAGCACGATGGCGCTCACGCACACCACGATCACCGGGCCGGTTGGGAGATGCTTTTCACTGGCGCTGATCGTTGCTCCGGAAACCCCGGCCAATGCTCCGAAGAGCGCCGAGAGCACCACCATGGTTCCAAGCCGGTCCGTCCATTGCCGCGCGGCTGCCGCGGGCGCCACGATCATGGCGCTCATCAGGATCACGCCGACCCCCTGCAATCCGATCACGATCGCCACCACGATCAAGGTCGTCAGCAGCACATCGAGCACCCGCACGGGGTAGCCGATGGTGGCCGCGAAATCGGCATCGAAGCTCAGCAGTTTGAACGACTTCCAGAGCGCCAGCAGGATGCCCAATGCCACCGCGCCCACCAGCGCCATGTTGCGCACTTCGCCCTGGATCATGGTGGCTGCTTGCCCGAAGAGAAATTTGTCCAGGCCGGCCTGCGACGCGTGCGGCTGCCGTTGGATATAGGTCAGCAACATGAGACCGAACCCGAAAAAGACCGAGAGCACCAGCCCGAGCGCGCTATCGAACTTGACCCGCGAGGTACGCACGATGCCGAGCACTGCCAGTGTCGCCAACCAGCCGGCAATCGCCGCGCCGGTCAGAAGAACGACGTTGCTCTTCTCGCCGGTGACGAGATAGGCGATGGCAATTCCCGGCAACGCGGCATGCGACATGGCGTCGCCCACCAGGCTCTGCCGCCGCAAGACGGCGAACGCGCCCAACGCCCCGGCCACGATGCCGATCACCGCCGCGCCCAATGCCACCGTGCGCAACGTGTAGTCGAAGATCAGATCGTGCAGTACGTCTGGCACGGCCAGCAGGTTTGCGATGACCAGGTGCTCCATCGATCAGGCCGCCGAATCGTCTTCGAGCCCCAGCGGATCGTGGGTATGCCCATTGCCGTTCCCGTTGAGATTGACGAAGGCCACCACACCGCCGTATGTGGCGCGCAGATTCTCGTCGGTGAAGACATCATCCACCGGACCGCTTGCGATCTTGCGCACATTCAGGAGCGTGACCCAATCGAAGTACTCCGGCACGGTCTGTAAATCGTGATGCACCGCCACCACGGTCTTCCCTGCCGCCCGCAGCTCGCGCAAGAGCTCGATGATCGCCCGCTCGGTGGTGGCGTCCACCCCCTGGAACGGTTCGTCCATCAGGTAGATGTCGGCGTCCTGCGCCAACGCCCGTGCCAGGAAAACACGCTGCTGCTGGCCGCCCGAGAGTTGGCTGATCTGCCGCGTGGCGAAGCTCGCCATACCGACCTTTTCCAGTGCCTGCAATGCTGCGTCGCGCTCCCGCTTGCCCGGCCGTTTCAGCCAGCCAAGCGCGCCATAGCGTCCCATTTCGACGACGTCGAGCACGTTGGTCGGAAAGTCCCAATCGACGCTGCCGCGCTGCGGCACATAGGCGACTTTCTCTCGTTGCTCCCTATACGGCTTCCCCTGGATCTGCACGCTTCCCGCCACGGGCTTGATCAATCCGAGAATGCACTTGATCAGGGTGGTCTTGCCCGCGCCGTTCGGTCCCACGATGGCCATCAACACACCTGCGGGGACCTGGAGATCGACGTCCCACAGCACCGGATGCTCGTGATACACCGCGGTCATGTCGGCCACGTCGATAGCCGGTCGTTGCTCGCTCATGATTCCGCTGCTCCGTCCTGCCTGAGTGCGTGCGCAATGGTGTCGATGTTGTGCCGCACCATGCCGATATAGGTTCCGTCCGGGGTACCCGGATCGCCCATGGCGTCCGAGTAGAGCGATCCGCCGATCTGCACGTCGTAACCCTGCGCGCGCACCGCTTCCTGCAGGGCGCGCACGGTGCGCGGGGAGACCGAGCTTTCCACGAAGATCGCCGGAATCTCGTTTTCCACGATGAAATTGGCCAGCGACTGCACATCGCCCGCGCCTGCCTCGGTCGCGGTGCTGACACCTTGCAAACCCAGAACGTCGAATCCGTAGGCCGCCGCGAAGTAGCCGAACGCATCGTGCGCGGTGATCAACACCCGCTTGTCTTCCGGAATCGTGTTCGCCTCGGCGCGCACATATTCGTCCAGCGCGGTCAGCTTTTCCTGATAGGCCTGGGCTCGTTCGTCGTACTCTGCCGCGTGGGTGGGATCGACCTCGACCAATGTGCGCCGCACCGACTCGACTGCATCCGACCACATCGAGACATCGAACCAGACATGCGGGTCATAGGTCGATGCTCCAGATCCGACCACATGCAGCTCGCTGCGCGGAATCAGGTCGGTGACGGGTACGGTCACGATACTGTCCCCCATCTTTTCGAAGACTTCCGCCAACTTCGCTTCCAGATGCAAGCCGGAATAGAAGACGATATCGGCTTCGTCCAGCCGCTCCACGTCCCCTTCGCTCGCCTTGTAGAGATGGGGATCGACGCCGGGTCCCATCAGCGTCGTCACGTTCAGGCGGTCTCCCCCGACTTCCTTGACGATATCGCCCACCATCCCCGTGGTCGTGACCACGTTGATCGTCCGGTCGGAAAAGTCGGGGGTCGTTTTTTCGGGAATTCGTCCGCAACCTGCCAGGATCAGCACCGCCAGCAGCGCAAGCAACAAGAATCGCCAGCCGCTGGCAACACCCCGCAATCGAACCCGATTCATGAACATCTTTTCTGGCAGTTTGCCTGCGAGCAGACTGCATCGAATGAGGAAACACCGCGATCCGCCGCACCGGCGCCGCGGTTTAGTCACGACTAATTTTCCATTTCCATTGCCAACTTGTCCAGCCCTGTCGATACAAACCTGCTTCTGGGAGAATTGACGCGGACGAGCGAATCTCTGCCGACGCCCATTTGCTCGGCGATTTGCTCCCGAAACGTTGGCCGGCCGCACGGACGATGTGGCCGCGCTCCGATTCCGCGAAAGGCTCTCACGCTCTCTCTATGACGCGCCTGTTGGTCGAACTCCTCGTCGTCGTGTTGCTCCTCGGCGTCAACGCGTTCCTGGCCGCTTCCGAGCTCGCGCTCGTCTCCGCCAGCAAACCGCGCCTGCGAGCACTCTCCGAAGAGGGAAACAAGTCCGCCGCGCGCGCGCTCGACCTGGCCGAGAATCCGGGCCGCTTTCTGGCGACCGTGCAGATCGGCATTACCGTAGCGGGGTTCTTCGCCGCCGCGGTGGGCGCTGTTACCTTGACCAACTATGTCGACGATGGACTGAGCGACGTTCCTGTGGGGTTCATTGCGAACAACGCCGCGGCCATCGCCTTCGTGGTGGTGACCATTCTGCTTTCGTTCTTCAGCATCGTGTACGGGGAGCTGGTTCCGAAGACGCTCGCGGTCAGCCATGCCGATTCGATCGCTCTCAAGATTGCCAAGCCCATTCACATTCTTTCCCGTCTCATGCGGCCCATTGTGCTGCTGCTCACCGGGGTCACCAATTTCACCCTGCGGCTGCTCGGCACCGACAAGCGGTCCAACATGCCAAGCGTGACCGAGGCCGAGATTCTCGCCATGATCGAAACCGCGCACGACGAAGGCGTGGTGGAAAAGAGCGAAGCCGACCTGGTGGAGGAAGCGCTCTCCTTCGGCGGTATTCAGGTGCGCAGCGTGATGGTGCACCGGGTCGATGTCGAGACGATTCCCGGCGATATGACGTTGCACGAGGCGATGCGTATCTTTTTCCGCACGGGGTTCTCACGCTTGCCGGTCTACCGCGACACTCCAGACGACATCATTGGCGTGCTGCACATCAAAGACTGTTTCCGGCTGCTCTTCGACAATCCCAACGCCGGAGCCATGCCAGCCGCTGAGCTGGTGCGTCCCGCCTTCGTGGTGCCGGAAACGCGCCCGATCGACGACACCTTGCAGGACCTGCGATCCCAGCGCACACACATCGCCATCGTGGTCGACGAATACGGCGGCTTGGCCGGGATCGTGACGCTGGAGGACCTGATCGAGGAGCTGGTCGGCGAGATTTCCGACGAGTTCGACCCCGGCTACGAACCGCTGCATGAGATCCAGCCCGATGTCTTCGACGTGGACGGCCGGCTTTCCTTGCTCGACCTGCTCGACCGGCTCGATCTCTCCCGCTCGGCGCTCGGTGAGGTCGATGCCGAGTCGGTCGGCGGTCTGGTCACCGATGCCCTCGAGCGCATCCCCGTCACCGGCGATGTGGTCACCATCGGTCCGCTCATCATGGAAGTCAAAGCGATGGACGGCTACCGCGCCGCTCTGGTCCGTGTCACCCACCACCATGAGGCGGCCGTCGACGACGCCGATCAACCGTTGCTGGACGCGTAGACGGGTTCGGGGTCCTGAGTCCGGAGACGGTCGAGTTGCTCGTTGCTGGTCGTCAGTAGTCAGTCGTCAGTTGTCAGAGAAACACTCAAGCCCGGATACGCGGAAACGTCTCCGGACTCAGGACTCCGGGCTCCGGACTCAGAACCCAGGACTCCGGACTCAGGCCCCCGCCGGCACCAATGCCACCGCCCGGCCCGGACCAGCGCTTCCGCCCCGAATGTTCAACGGCAGATAGACGAAATAGGCGCCTCGCTCGGGGATCGATTTCAGATTCGCCAGCAGCTCGATGTAGAGCATTCCTTTGCCCAATCCGAAATGATGCGCTGGCGCTGGGTCGTCCACCCCACCGACGCTCACGCCATCCAGCCCCAATGTCGTCACCCCGCGCTCCAGCAGCAACTCCAGGCAGGGAATCCCCGGCGCGGGCCAACCCTGTCCCTTTCCGGACAGGAATGGATCGGCCGCATACGCGCCGCCGTCCGGCATCGGCAGATAGAAATCGTCCCAGTCGCTCCGGAACAGAACGATATCGCCGGGTTCCAGTTTGCCGTGCTTCTCTTCGTGCGCCAGCACATGCTCCGGCATGATCTGCGGGCTCTTGCCGTCCGGACCGCCGGTCTTCAGGTCGGTGGCGTCGACCACCCGTGCCGGACCCATCATGCGTGCCAGCGGAACCTTGTCGAGCGTGACCAATCCCCATTCGCTGGCATGCGGGAGTCCCGAGTCCGGCGGCGGAATGAAGTGCGCCGGTGAATCGATATGCGTGCCGCAGTGTTCGTCCAGCATCAGAAAGGCCGTGTAGTAGGGGCCGCGAAACCCATGGAACGGTTGCTGCGGATGGCTCTGCGGCGCGTACCAGTTGTAGACCTTGCGCTGGAACGGCATGTGCGTTGGCCAGTTGCCCGGCAACCCTTCGGCCAGCGGCACCGTCAGGTCGACGATCTCCACATTCCCCAACGCCGCCGCCAGCGCGGCGAAACCCCCCTGATCGCTCATGACATCCTCCGTCGCCTTCGTCGACTCATGTGAAGATCGTACCGCAGGCAGCGGAAGTGGAAGCGGAGTTCAAATCGGTTGCCAAGACACGTGCCTGCCGTGCGAATGCCGTCATCCCGACTGAGGCGGAGTGGAGGGATCTCCTCGTCACAGCGAGGGCAACGACGCCACGCTTCGTTGAGATGGCCGGCATCTCTTTGCAGGACCGCTCTACGCGATCGTGTAGCGCGTATCTCCCAATTCGACCTCGATGCGCAGCTTCCCACCCAGCGACTCGACATACCGCCGCAGCGTTTCCACCCGCATTTGCTCGACATCGCTATGCTCGATCCGCACGATTGTGTCCTGACTCATGTGCAGATCTTTCGCCATATCGACCTGAGTCAGGCCATACGTCTCTCGCAGCTCACGCAGCCGGTAGCCACGCACCCTCGCCATCATCTCCGACCTTATCTCGTCGATGCGTTCGTAATCCGTCGCTCCTGCCAAAATCACTTCCTCAAACGATCTCGCCATCTCGATTGCTCCATGCTTACAGACGCTTGCCGTACATAGTACGCGGCGCTTCAGCACACCCATCTCGCTCAATTGGGGATATTCCCAGAGAGGCGCCTCTGCCGTACTGGAACGCTGGCCAGATCGGAAAACGCCCGTGTCCGAACTGGGACACGGGCGTTTTCGGCCGGAATCGAGATCGGTTACTCAGCTCGGCGCTGGTATTTCTCCAACCGCAGCGCCAGCACGTTGAGCAACAGGGCGCAGAGCAGGATGATGCCGGTCAATGCTTCCTTGAAGTAAATGCTGATGTCCGGCAGCAGGTTGAGCCCGTTGGACAGCACCGCGAAGATCAACAGACCGAGCACGGTGTTCAGCATGCCGCCTTCACCGCCGAAGAGCGAGGTCCCGCCCAGCACCACCGCTGCAATGGTGTCGATCAGCATGTTCTGACCACCAGCGGGGCTGGCCGAGCTCAGGCGCCCGATGAAGAGAATGCCGGCCATACCGGCGGTCAGCCCGGAAATCATCATGACCAGCATGATGACCCGGCGGGTATCGACACCGGACATCTCCGCCGCCTCGCGGTTGCCACCAGTCATGTAGACCTGCCGCCCGAAACGGGTATAGGCCAGCACGACGTGCCCAACGATCAAGACCGCCACCGCGATCCACCCGATCACCGGCATGCCCAGGAAGATGTTGCCGGCGCGCGCAATGCGCGGCAGCACATCCGGCACATCGAAGATCGGTTTACCGTCATTGATATAGGTAGCCAGACCACCGGCAATGGTGAGCATGGCCAGTGTCATCATGAAGGAGGGGATGCCGACGTAGGAGATGAAGAACCCGTTGATCAGACCCAGCAGCGCGGCGACCAGAATCGCAACCAGGATGCCCCAACTGCCCAGATTGATCGGATCGCCCACCCAGAACCATGCGCAAAGCATGCCGGCAAATGTCGCCACCGATGCGATGCTCAGGTCGATCTCCGCGCAGAGCAGCACGAAGGTGATGCCCGTCGCAGCCACGGCAATCGGCGCCACCTGCGTCACCACATTGCGGAAGTTGCTCAACCGCAAGAAGGTGTCGGTGGTGATCGAGAAGAAGATGATCAACACGACCAGGCTGAGCAACGGCGCAAGCAACCGCGCGTTGCGGGTTGCCAGGGCCATGATCGTATCGGACGAGCTCCGGCCACCCTGGCTTGGCTGAAGCGCTGGACTCACGTTGGACATCGTCGTTTTCCCACCTCTTCCTCGAACAGCCTCGAACAACGTACTACGCGTAGAGCAGCAGATCTTCCTTGCTCACCTGCTCATCGACGAACTCTTTGGTGATCTTTCCGCGCGACAGGACCAGGATGCGGTCCGATTCGGTCAGCACGGTTTCTGGCTCGGTCGAGAGGAGCAAGATCGCCACTCCTTCCGATTTCAGCTCTTTCACCAGGTCCAGCACCTCGCGCTTGGCGCCAACGTCCATACCGCGGGTCGGTTCGTTCAACATCAGGACCCGGGGTTGTTTGGTGAGCCATTTGGCGAGCACCACCTTTTGTTGATTGCCGCCGCTCAGGTGCCCTGCCAGCATGGTGGGGCTGCCGGGACGCACACCGGTTCGCTGCACCAGCGTGGTTGCCGTGCTGATCTCGGAATCGTGCCGGAAGACCGGTTTCACCAAATGGTCCAGGTGCGCGAGTGTGATGTTCTTGTAAATCTCGTGTTTCGGGAAGAGCGTGGCGCGCCGGTTCTCTGTCAGATAGGCGATTCCCAGTTTCTTGGCCGCCACAGGGCTCGAGGGTTTGATGACCTTGCCGTCCAAGGTCATCGTGCCGGATTTCGGCTTCAGGACGCCGAAGATGGCGCGGGCGATTTCTGTCATGCCCGCGCCGAGATAGCCGAAGAGTCCGAGGATCTCGCCCTCATGCAGGGTAAAGGAGATGTCCTCGAAATCACCGGGGGCGGTGAGCGCGTCGATCGTTAGCACGGGGTTGGTTTCGACGCGTGGCGGCAGATGCACACCCGCTTCGTATGACTCCGCCAACTGATCGGCGTCACGCCCGATCATGAGGTTGACCAACGCATGCTTGGACAGTTCCGATACCGGCATGGTGGTCACTTTTTTCGAGTTCTTGAGCACGGTCACCCGGTCGGCAACCGCCAGCACATCCTCCAGGAAGTGCGAAATGAAGATCAGGCTCTTGCCCTGGTCGCGCAGATCGCGCATGAGTTCGAAGAGACGCTCGGATTCCGGGACAGAAAGCGCCGAAGTCGGCTCGTCCAGGATGATCACATCCGCGCCGGAATTGATCACCCGCGCGATCTCGATGAGTTGCTGATTCCCCAGCGAGAGCTGTTTGACCCGCTCGTCGACATCGATATCGATATCGAAATCGGCCAACTGCCGTTTCGATTCGGTGCGAATCCGCTTCCAGTCGACCAATCCAAACCGGTTGCGCGGCTGCCGGCCCAGGAAAACGTTCTCGGCCACTGAGAGCGCCGGCATCAGGGTGAGCTCCTGATAGATCATGCCGATGCCCGCGGCCTTGGCCTCCGCCGGTGAGCGGAAGCGCACGACCTCGCCATTCAGCAGCATCTCGCCCGAGTCCGGTCGCTGCACCCCGCTCAGGATCTTCGACAGCGTGCTCTTGCCCGCGCCGTTCTCACCGATCAGTCCATGGATTTCGCCCGGCAAGAGGTCGAAATCGACATCGTCGAGCGCGGTCGCGCCGCCGAAGCGCTTGGTGACACCGCGCAACTCCAGGACGGGACGCGCCGCCTGCGCTGTTGGGGTGCCTGCAACCGGATCAGCCACACTGGAAGCCATGAAGTGAGTCCTGAGTCTTGAGTCCAGAGCCCTGAGACGAATGACCGGAGGCCGGAATCCTGGTGTGACTCAGGACTCCGGACCCCGGACTCAGGACAAACCGATGCCTAGTACTGGTAGTTGTCGTACAGCCAGATGTATCCCGCGGCGTTGTCGGCCGTGATCGGGCCGCCGTCGGCGCGGATGAACTTGGGAATCTCGCCGTCGTGGTTGTCGGTGCCGGAGGCGTTCAGGTAGCCGGCCCAGACCGAGCCGCCATGAATGCGGCCGGACGGGTTGATGACCGAGGCGTACAGCGTGCCGTCGAGGATAGCCTCGCAGGCGTTGCGTCCGCCGTCGACACCCACCAGCTTGACCTGATCGGCCATGCCAGCGCCGTCCACGATGCTGGCTGCGGCTAGCGCCATGTCGTCCGAGTGGAAGTAGCCGCCGACCACGTTCGGGAAGCGCTGCAGCAGGTCCTGCCACAGGCTGGCGACGATATCCGTCTGCCACTCGCCCGGGGTCTCGTCCACAACCTTGACATCCGGGTACTTGGCGACTACCTGCTGGAAGCCGTCATAGCGTCCTTGCGAACCGGTGTGACCGAGCTGGCCGCGGGTGTGGATGACCTCGCCCTGGTAGTTGATGGCCTTCATCAACTCTTCCGCCACCGTCGAGCCCATATAGATGTTGTCTGGCTCGATGAAGGTCAGGAAGTTGTATTCCATGTTGGCGTCCGGATCCTGGATGAGCCGGGTGTCCATGATGATCAATGGAATGTCATTGCCGATGATGGCATCGGTGCCATCGACCAGCGCATCGGACGATGCCGGGTGCAGGGCCACGAAGTCCCAATCTTCACCAGAGATCGTCTGCAGCGCTGAAAGCTGAAGCGCCGGGTCGAACTGACCGTCGAACGCCTCGACCTCGACACCCAGCAGGGAGCCAACGAACTTCGAGGTCTCGATACCGTGGGAAACCCAGGTCGACGCCGCGCCGACTTCGACTGTCGCCATGCGGTACTGCGGCGCCGGCAGGTCTTCCGGCAGGATGTTCAGATTCGCCAGCGCCTCGGCGTGGGTGACGCCGGGCCGCAATCCGGACGCAGCCACCAGGCCAGCCAACGCCGCGCCACCGCCGATGAAGCCACGGCGGCTAATCGACTGGAGCGCCGCGCGATGTTCCTTGCGCGACATCTCATGGAAACGGTTCCGAAGCTGAAGCATGGGTTCTCGATCCTCCTCGATCTTGGTGCTCGGTCCACCGGCGCGCGCGCGCCGGTACCGGTTGACCGCGCGTCAGTCCAGAGACGCAACGGGTATCCAGGCCATACGGAACTCCGTTCAGATGGATAGCTTGCGACACCGATTCGTGTCGGTCCGATCCACCGTCACGGACGAATTCTGACCCGCTTTGCGACAACCAATGAGTAGCGGGGTCTGGCGCCCAAGCCCAAGCTGTTCATTGCGTGTGCGACGCGTATCAGAGACACGCTGACGGTACCATAGGGCCCCAACCGCATTCAACCGAACATCGCATTTTGTTCCCGGTAGACACAGTGCCCTCGAAACCCGTTCATCGGTCGTGGGGACTCGCCGCGCCTCGTGAATCAGGGTCACCTATCCTCAGCAGCCATTACGCAACGTTTCAGTCTCCTCCCAGCCTGGAGGCCGAACATTGGTATGGTGAGCGGTGCGGCGCTTTGGCCGCGCTCACCAGGCAGGAGCAACGAGTCGGCAATGGACGTTCCACGAAATCTCGAGGGGAAGGTGGCGCTGGTGACCGGCGCCGGATCGGGCCTTGGCCAGGCAACGGCAGTCGAGCTCGCCCGCAGAGGCGCGCGCGTTGTGTTTACCGAGTTGCCGGACCGGCTCGACCGCGCGGGCGAAACGCTCGATCAGATCGAGTCTGCGGGCGGTTCCGGGCTGATTCTGGGACTCGACGTCACCGATCTCGAGAACATTCGCCAGGTGGCGGCAGCCACGGCGGCGGTCGACGGGCACATCGACATGCTGGTCAACAACGCTGGCATCAACATCCGGCAAGACGCATTCGATGTTACTGAGGAGGCGTGGGACAAGGTGATCGACACCGATCTCAAAGGCGTCTTCTTCATGGCTCAGGCCGTGGGGCGCATCATGCGCGACCAACATCCCCAGGGAGGCTCCATCGTCAATGTCGCGAGCGTCATGGGCCTCGGCGGATACTACCAGCGTTCGTCGTACTGCTCCGCCAAAGCCGGGGTCGTCAACCTGACCAAGGTGCTCGCCCTCGAATGGGGACCGGTGAACATCCGGGTCAATGCGGTCTGCCCGGCCTTTGTCGACACCCCGCTCACCCGGCCTATGTTCGAAAGCAATCCCGCATCGTATGACGACATCATCTACCGCACGCCATCCGGCCGCCTTGGCACGCCGCAAGAAGTCGCCAACGCCATCGCGTTCTTGTGCGGTCCGGAATCGTCCTATGTCAATGGCTTGCCACTGACCGTCGACGGCGGCTGGACCGCCACGTAGCGAGGTCCGGAGTCCGGAGCTCCGAGTCCGGAGAGACGCAACGGCCGCACGTCGTTGGGCTCAGGACCCAGGACTCAGGGCCCCGGACTCCAGACCAACCACAGGAGAACCCATGCGCCTCACGCGCCGAACCTTCATCGCCAGCCCGGTTGCGCTCGGGCTATTGACCGTTCCTGAGCTCGTGGTGGCGCAGGGGGTGGACGGACTGCCGATCGCGTTCGAGCAGATCTACGACGGGCTGGACCGCCCGGTGGGGTACATCGAATCGAACGACGGTTCGGGCCGGTTCTTCATTGTCGAGCAAGGCGGCCGGATTCTCGTCTCGGTCGGCGGCGACGTCTTGAGCACCCCCTTCCTCGATATCTCCGACCAGGTGTCGTCTGGCAACGAGCAGGGACTGCTCGGTATGGCGCTCGACCCCGGGTTCGGTGAGAACCGTCGCGTCTTCGTCTCATATACCGATACCGAGGGCAACTCCCAGATCGTGCGCTACACCGTCGGCGAGGAGAGCCCGAACCGGCTCGATCCCGATTCCGCCGTTACCATCATGACGCTGGAGCAACCCAACTCCAATCACAATGGCGGCCACATCGAGTTCGGTCCGGACGGGTTTCTCTATCTCGGCTTCGGCGATGGCGGCGGACAAGGCGATCCGGACGGAATCGCCCAGGACCCGGGCACACTCCTCGCCAAAATCTTGCGCATCGATGTCACCGGCGGCCAGGAACCGTACGGTATCCCCGCCGACAATCCCTTCGTCGACGATCCCAGTTTCGCCCCCGAGACCTTTGCCTGGGGATTCCGCAACCCGTGGCGCTTCAGCTTCGACCGCGAGACCGGCGACCTCTGGATCGGCGATGTTGGACAGAACGACATCGAGGAAATCGACCTCATCCCCGCCGGCTCCAGCGGTCAGAATTTCGGCTGGAGCGTGCTCGAAGGGAACGACTGCTACCAGGATCCCGATTGCGATCCGTCCGAGTACACCGCGCCGGTCGATCAATACACGCATGATTACGGTTGTTCCGTAACTGGCGGCTATGTCTACCGCGGCGGCTTCATCTCCGATCTGGCTGGAACCTATCTCTTCGCCGACTACTGCACCGGCTACTTGTGGGGACTCATTCCCAATGGCGATGGCTCCTACACTGCCACCGACTACATCGAAACGGAAATGAATCCCTCGTCGTTCGCCCAGGACATGTCTGGTGAGCTCTACATCATCGACCTCAATGGCGGCATCTACCGCATCGTTGCGGGGTAACGGGCGAACGGCATGGATGCATTGTCGCTACCGGGACCACACCGGCTCGGCTCGCTCTCCGTTCGCATGAAAGATCCCGATGCCCGCCGGAGCGATCAGCAACCACTCGGCTTCCGTATCCCCGGCATTCGCGAGCCGATGCTCGGTGCTGGCCGGGATCACCAGGGTGTCGCCTGCGTCGAGGACCACACGGTTGCCGCCGATGTGGACCTCGACGATACCCGCTGTCACGAGCATGACCTCTTCCCGGTCGTGCGTATGCGCCGGATTACCGCCACCGGGTTGCTGCCGTTGCCGGATCACACTCACCTCCCGCGCCCCGTGGTTTGGCGTGGCGATTCCGGCTGTGCGGTTGGCCCCTGGCGTCTCCACATAGGCGATCTCTGATGCTCGAATGATGTTCACGTCGAATCTCCCTGAAATGCGCATAGTCGACGGCTGGCCAGGCACGTGATACAGTCAACCAGGTTGTCTAACAAGAAAGTAAACCTGATTGTCCAATCTGTCAAGCGGCGTCGTATGACATCCCACGATCCGGAACACGACCAAATCCAGCACCTGCGTGACCACCACATCGGCCGCCTCTTCCTGCAAGCGCATCGGGTCTACAGCGCCCACGCCATCGACGCGCTGCGCGCCCGGGGATATTCCGAGCTTGGCGCCGCTCATGCCGCCATCCTGCCCCACATCGAGGTAAACGGCACCCGCACGACAGTCATTGCCGAGCGCGCTGGTGTGAGCAAGCAGGCTGCCGGGCAGGTGGTCGACGATCTGGCGCGCCAGGGGCTGGTCGAGCGGATTCCCGACCCAGCCGATGGGCGCGCGGCGCTGGTCGTCTTCACGGATGCAGGGTGGGAATATCTGCGCACCGCTTCATCGATCAAGCAGGAAATCGAATCCGACTACATTCATCTGCTCGGCGAAGCAGCGTTTCGCGCTCTTTGCGAGAACCTGGCTCGTATCATCGACCACGAGAAACACCGCGCCGATTGAGCGTTCCCGATTCCCGAGACGACGCACTCGAGCGCAATCGGCAGATCGCTCCGCGCCGATCCACCGTTGAAACGCTGGGCTCAACCCCCTGGCAATCACCCGGGTTCCGTTTTACACACCGGGACCGCCCCTTTTCGTCGCGCAGAGCACTGGATAAGGCACCCAGGGGGCGGGAGAGGGAAGCAACCCGAAGGCTCAGCCACGCTCCGGACTCCGGACTCCGGGCCCCGGACTCACGTCTCCTCGGTCAACTGCTGCCGCAGCTTCTTCAACCCCAACCGCATGCGGCCCTTCACCGTCCCGAGTGGAACGCCCGTCCGCTCCGCGATCTCCTGATGGGTCAAACCGTTGAAAAACGCGAGCGTGATGGCCTCGCGCTGCTCGTCAGGCAATCCCATGACCGCTGCCTGGATCTGCTCCGCCTGCAATGCCTCGACCGCCTGTTCGTGCGGATCGTCGTTGTCCCCCAGGAGATAGTCCACCTCCTCGAGCGGACGGTTCTGACGAGCTCTCCCCTCCCGGCCTCGATGCCGGTCGATAGCGGCATTGCGCACGATGGTCAGCAACCAACTCTTGACGCTTCCCCGCTCTGGGTGGAACGACGCATGGTTGCGCCAGACCTGCAGGAACGCGTCCTGCAGACAGTCCTCCGACGCTGCGGTGTCGTCCAGAATGCGATAGGCGACCGCCATCGCCACCCGGCGGTAGCGGTCGTAGAGCTGCCCGAGCGCATCGGCATCCCCCGCGCCGAGCGCGGCGATCAATGCTTCATCGGTCGGAGCGGGATCGGCGAATGAATCGATCATGCGCAAGCAGCTTTTCGAATCAAGAGCAACAGTGTCCAGTATGCGGCATTCAGCGCAACTATTTAGGTTTGCCTAAACAGGCAACCTCACCTACACGTATGATCGACCCCGCTGCGTCCCATTCATATCGGTCATTCGACCTATTCGCGGGCCCACTCGCTCTCTCTGGACCCTGGACCCTGGACTCTGGACCCAGAACTGATGACCTCGCCCGACCACCGCTAACCCGCGATCTCATCGATATTGGCCGCCAGGTGATCGGCGCAGCGCAACGCCACCGACCCGATCGTCGAGGTCGGGTTGATCGCCCCGCCGGTCGGCATCAGGCTCCCGTCCATGATGAAGAGGTTCGGAACCTCCCATGCCTGGCCGTACTGGTTCGTCACCGACGTTTCCGGATCGACACCCATGCGGCACGTTCCGTAGAGGTGGAAAGCTGGCGGCGCGTAGTCCCGCCCAAAGCGGTCCCAGCGGTTGACCTTGATCTCCCATGCGTCACATGCGTTCATCAGATCGACTGCCCGGTCGATGGCGAAATCCATCATCCGCCGGTCGTTCGCATGTAGGCGGTAGTCGATCTTCGGCGCTGGCAATCCGGACGAATCGGTCAGCGTTTCCGAGAGCGTGACCCGGTTCTCCGGCAACGGCAAATCGTCCCCCATGCAAACCACGCTGATCCCATGCCCGAACTTCTTCCGGAACTCTGCGTGATGCCCTGCTCCCCAGGGAATCGTGTTGCGCGAATGCGACCCGAGCGCCTGAAACCCGGCTCCGTTCATGCGCACGATGTGCATCGTGAAGCCATTGATGAACCCGCGCGAAACGTCGGTTTCCGCGAACTCGGACGAGATCAGCACTGCCGATTCCACCCCCTTGTGCGGGTCGGTGATCTCGTCCACCCATCCTTCGACGATAGCGAGTCCGTGGTGCATCAAATGCCGTCCGACCAGATCGTTTCCGTTGGCCAAGCCGTTCGGAAAGCGGTTCGTCGCGGAAAGAAGCAGCAACCGCGGCGTGCCCACGCCATTTGCTGCCATGACAACGACCCGCGCCGGCTGAAAGAAGCGCTGCCCGGACATGAGATCGACGTATTCGACCCCGGTTGCCCGGCCCGCGTCGTCGCTGGCGATCCGTTCAGCCCGCGCATAGGCGCGCAATTGCGCTCCGGCCGCCAGCGCCTTGGGCCAATAGGTAAACGACATGTCGTTCAGCGATCCGCGCGGACATCCCGACTGGCAATTGCCGCAGTTGTTGCATGGCAGGCGACCGTCGTACGGATCGGCGATGATCGCTTCCGGCATCGGCCACCAATGCCACCCGAGCCGGTCGAACCCCCGCGCCACCACCGGCCCGATCGGCCCAGGGGGGAGGGGGCGCGTCTGGTACGGCATCCGCTCCGGCATAGCCCGGTCGCCCATGCAGCCCGCGATCCCGCTGACGCGGTCGACCTGGTCGTAGAACGGCTCCAGGTCTTCGTACGTGAAGGGCCAATCGGGCTGGCAGCCGTGTTCGGTCCCCTTGCGGAAATCCGAGGGACGCAAACGCGGCCACGTCCCCGTGTAGTGCACGGTCGATCCGCCTACCCCGTTCCACATCAGGGTCGCTTCGTCGCGCGTATCGACCGGATAGTCCGTCTCCCACTGCCGAATGTTGGCGAGGTCGCGAAGCTGGTCAGCCGCTCCCATTCATAGTCCGGCCGTGCATGCGGATGCGCCGCAGGCGTCGTCCAGCCCCCTTGTTCCAGGCAGACGACCTGTAGACCCGCCTGCGCCAGGCGCAACGCGGCTACCGCCCCGGCCATCCCGGAACCGACGATCGCCACATCGACCGGATCGAACGCGCTCATGCGCGTTCCCTCCCAGTCGGCAGGTCCAGATCGGCCAAACTGGAGATGTCGATCCGTTCCATCATGAAGGTCCACTTGAACCAGCCCTTGGGTTCCAGCGGCAAATCGCGGCCGGGTACGAAGCCAAATGGGGTCAGCTCATATCCCAACGGCTGCGGCGCATCGTTGTAGATATGCCCATCGAGCCGGATCGCCTCGATCACCGGCGGTGTGGCGTAGTACGCCAGATAGGCTGCCATCAGCAGATACGCGAAGAACTCTGGCTTCTCCCTCTCCAGCCGCCGCAGGGCCGTCACCCGTTCATCGGGGGACAACTCGGGGAACGCCCGCCCCTCGATCGCCAGATCGTCGGCCAATCGATCGAAGATCCCTCCGCCGTAGCGCTCCCGCAACCGGTTCGCCACCACCGCCTGCGTTCCGGTCAGCGACGCCGCAGGATAGTTCCCGTCGCCGGGCAGCAAGGCATCGCAAAGTGCAGCCATCAGCTGAGCAGATTCGACCGGATTCATTGCGTCTCCCGTATGTCCCGAACCAGCTGGCTTTTGCGGCTGCTACCGATCGGTAGCAGCCGGCGTGCCGCTCGATTGGCCTGGCATCATCGACAGATAGACCCGCTCGTCGCTCGGACCATAGTTGTCGTAGAGCACCAGCGAATCCGCGTCGGCGCTTGCGATCGCCCAGCAGACATTACCCTCGATGGTTCCGCCTGTGAAGAGCTCGCGCGTCGGAAGCTCGTTGGGAATCGTGCCGCAGTCATCGTCGAATTGGTTGTACCCCACTGCCGATTGCCCAACGGCGTTGAGATCCGAGACATAGAACTGATCGGAGGTTGCTCCGACATAGGTGAGGCGCACAGTCGCCAAGAAATACTGTTGCCCGTCCGCGGGCGGTTCATTGAACGTGTTCTCTGCCAGGATCATCTCGGTTGCATCGGGAGTGACCGAAACCACGGTCAGCTCCCAATCCGGATGAATCCGCGCGGTTTCTCCCAAAGGGATCGGGTTCGCCCGGGTGCCGGCGCCAGTACTCGTCGTGCCGGTTGCGCTTTCGTCGGTCCCGGCCACCGGTGTCGCAGCGCTTTCTTCATCGTCGATCACGTCGGTCAGCTCGACTCCGCACGCGTCTTCGATTTGCTGCGCGGCGGCATCGAGATCCGTTTCGTTCGTTTCCAGCTGCTCGGCAAACATCAGCATGCCGAAAACTCCCGTAGTCGCCATGGTGGCGAACACGTCGCTCAGCAGCCCGAACTGTTGCAGCAAGAGCGCATGGAACTCTTCGGCGATCGCCGGCGGTTCGATCTCTCCGAAGGTTTCCTGCACGTTGGTGATTGCTTCGCTGGCGGCGGTGAATTGCTCGCTTGTCCAGGTATCGAGGTTGTCTTCATCCGATGCTGGGAACGTCTCTTCGAGCTCCTCGCCTGTTGCCTCCAACGTTGCGATGTACTCCTCGATGCCGGTGCAATCGGCGTCTTGCCGTGCTGCGGTAGGACTGGGTGCCAGGAAGCCTACCGCCGACAATGCGAGAATAAGACCCAACGAGAAGCGCCAGACCGCGGTGCTCACGATGTTCCTCCGATACCTTCCAACGATGACGTAAATGGTGCGCGGCGTGTTCGTATGACACCCCTGCGCGCACGATCCCGAAAATACCGCATACGGAACACAGATGCATTCCGGTGCCCGGAGAGCGGAGCGAATGGCCATACGTCGCGTGGGTCTATCTACGGTCTGCTACGGACAGGCGCCAATTGCAGCCACTAACCTCATCGATCTGCGGGCAGTACCGCGGACTTCTCCGCGTCCGACTCTGTCAACGCCAGGTACACACGGTCTTCCGGGGCTACGGAACTCGAATACATCACCAGTCCATCGATATCGCCTGTGCGGATCGACCAACAGATCCATCCATTCATCGTTTCCCCCGGTGAGATTTCGCGAATCGTGAGTGCGTCCGGGACCAATCCACAGTCATCATCGAATTGCCCATACACCACAGTCGATGGCCCCACCGCCCTGAGGCGGCCGACTGGAAAGGAGACCCCTTCCGCGCCATCGTTGGTCACTTCCATCCTGACGAGAACGTAGTGTTCACCATCTGGGGGCGGGTCGTTGAGCTCGTGGTGCGCCAGGATATCCTCGTCGCCGTCCGGAGTAACCTCAATCACGGTCACACTCCAGATACCGTCGTACACGACGGTGGATCCGATGGGAAACGGGGCGTCTCTACGGCCCGTAGCCGCGGGCGAAACGACGATCGACGCAGCTCCGATTCCGACCTCTTCGACACCATCGCCGTCGTGGTCGTAGATTGCAAGCGCACATTGTTGTTCCAACGCGAGCGCCTCATCAGCTATCCGCGCTGTCAAGTCGTCGACTTCTTCCTCCTTACCCAGGATGCCGAGAAACCCGATCACAGCCATGACATCGACCATGCTTGCCATCGCCTCGACTCCCTGTACCAGAAGGTCGTGGAAGGTCTGTGCGACTGCGGGCGGATCGAGCCTGTTCAGTTCTGCAAGATAGGTGCGTAAGAACTCCGCGGCAGCACGAAAATCGTCTTGTGTTGGTGGTTCGTCTGGGTCTCGCCCGACGTCGGTCGAGACGACTGCGCGATGACTCCCGATGGCAATCTCATCGAGATAAACAGCCAAAGCGGCGCATTCGGGTGGTTGGTTCCAAGCTGCGGCAATCGTGGTGAACGGGATCATACCCAAGACGATTCCGAGCAAAGCTGTACGTGCCAGTCTCCCTGCTGGCCGCAGATTGTGCTCTGCCATTGATTTCTGGGAGGCCATAGGACTCCTCTCGGGTCGCAAGTCGGCATGGTCAGTGTACCCAATCAGGCTGAGCATCTGCTCCGGGCACGCCTCGGTGATTCGAACCGTCCGGACCGGTCACGCGGACCGGCTCCGCGCGGTGTTCGGGGAACCGAGGGCCGCTATACTCGCCCAGGAACCGGGCCTTCCCGGACGAACAGGACTGCGCGCCGCTTTCGATGCTCACCCTCACATTCCTTGGCACCGGCACCTCCAACGGCGTGCCCATGATCGGCTGCGAGTGCGACGTTTGCACGTCCACTGATCCGCGCGATTTCCGCAACCGCACCTCCGCCTATCTCGTTTGGGGCAATCTCCATCTGCTCATCGACACCGCCACCGAGCTCCGCCTCCAGGCGCTGAACTTCGGCATCCGCGAGGTAGACGCGGTGCTTTTCACCCATGCCCACGCCGACCATACCGGCGGGTTCGACGAGTTGCGCCGCTTCAACGAGATCGCGCAGGCGCATCTTCCGGTCTATGCCGGTCCCGATACCGCTGCCGTCTTGCGCGAGCGATTTGCCTATGCGTTCGAAGACATCTTCCCCTTCTATGGAGGCAAACCCGATCTCACCCTGCACGAGGTGCGCGGTCCCTTTGAGATTCAGGGGAAAACCATCGTACCCATTCCCGTCGTTCATGGCCGCACCAATGTGCTCGGGTACCGATTCGGTCCGCTTGCCTATGTCACCGATGCCAAGATCGTGCCCGAGGAGTCGGTCGAGTTGCTGAAGGGGGTCGATACGCTCGTCATCAACGCCCTGCGTCAGAAACCGCATCCAACTCATCTCAGCTTCAGCGAGGCGATCGAACTCATCGAGTGCGTCTCCCCTCGTCGCGCCTACCTCATCCACCTTTCTCACGAAACGAGCCATGTGGCCGCCTCTGCCCTTCTTCCGGATGGCGTCGAGGTCGCGTATGACGGCCTGACGATCACCGTGGACTGACCTTCGTTCTCACAGGCGAAACCGTCGATCGTTCGTATTGGTAGTGCGATCTGCGCACGTCATCGGTAACCGGGAACAAGTGACAACCGTGACCACCCGAACTGAATCGATCGATTCCCGGCCAGCGCACCAATTCGCATTTCTCCCCGAACTTGCGCTCTTCTTTACCGTTTCGCTCTGGGCCTCGACCTTCATCGTCACCAAGGACGCGTTCACCCATTTCAACGTTATGGCGTTCGTTTTCGTCCGGTTCGGACTGATGATCGCCATGGCGTTCGCCATCCTGGCGGTCATCCGTGCGCGAAACCCTGCGACACGCACCCTCCCGGAACGAGCCGACCTGTTCCGATACCTTGGAGCCGGTTTGGCCGGGTTCACGGTCTATCAGCTCGGCTTCAATCTGGGACTCGACCGCACCTCGATCTTCTCCGCCTCCCTGTTGATCTCTACCAGCCCGCTCTTCACGATCCTCATACTGACGCTCATTGGCGAGCGCCCACCCGCTGCGGCCTGGATCGGGGTCGCCGTCGCGGTCATCGGCGTCGCGATCTTTCTCAGCGAGAAACAGGGCGGAGAGCATTCCGCCGCCGGCGACCTGCTCTGCATCATGGCCGCCATCGCGTTCGGCGTCTACGGTGTCATCAACCGTCCGTTGGTCGCGAGCTATCCAGCCGCCACCTACACCGCCTGGACCTTGTTGTTTGGCGGCGTTCCGCTCATGCTGGCCGCGCTTCCCGCGGCTCGCGATCAGAACTGGGGCGACCTGACCGGCCGCAGTTGGCTGGCGGTCATCTATATGGTCATCTTCCCGGTCTATGTGGCCTACATGCTCTGGAACTTCGGAATTGCCCGGCGCGGAGCTGCGGTCGCCACCAGCTTTGGGCTCCTCGTCCCCGTCATCGCTGGCATCCTCTCGGCGTTGCTCTACGACGAAACCTTCGGGCCCCGGAAGCTCATCGGCGCGGCGCTCGTTCTTGGCGGATTGCTTTTCATCCGCATTGGGCCGCGCTGGATCGGCCAACGTGCCGCCAAATCCACGATTCCTTCCAGAGGAAACCGGCTGGACGCTTGAGGACGGCCCGCCATCGCTCCGCGCAGTCCCACCGTTGAAACGCTGGGCTATACCCCTCAGCAATTCCCCGGATTCCGCATGAGATCCATCGCAACAAGCGTGATCCTATGGTGGCGATCTTTTTCTGATCGAGGAACAGGACAGCTATCTACGCGTGGCGTTGTTGCTCTCGGAAGGCGGAGCGTTGCATCACTCGGTCATGAGTGCATGGCGCGCAAGGCGCAAAGACTTCGGTGAGGTGCGAACGTGAGCAAAGCCGACGCAAATGTGATTCCAATTGAGAAACATGCAGGTGGACGTTGCTGGTTCGGCAAGCTTCTTCGAACGCTGAATTGACACGAAGAAGTAAGATAAGAGTGCTGGCTGCCTGAGGTAGAGAGTCTCCTATCTACGGTCGGATCAACCTGAAAAGGTAAGGCTATGCGGGAACGAGGAGCCCCGCCAGGCAGCTAGGTTTCTCTTTTCCACACCAGGCGACCTTGTCGGCCTTCGCGAGCATAGTCTTCGTGACGGGTTTGTCGCGCGCTGAGTATCGATGCGGCTAGCTCTTCTTTCAGGGGTAGCCAAATTGCTGCTCGCAGATAGTAGCTTCTCTCGTTGTCCAGGAGCCGCCAAAAGATGGCAATCTCTCCATCGCTCCTGTTCCGATGAATTTCGTCCGGATCGAGAGCAGTCGCAAGCACATGTGGAAGCAGGTGCCTGGTTTCTGGGTGCCGCGACAAGAGGTGTTCGAGCCGCTCGTGCGTCAAGATCATGCGGTCACTCTTGAGATCCGGCCAAGAGCGAAGCCGCTCTATGGGTAACCTCCCGATAGTCGCTAACTCACCCTGCCGCAGGAAGAGCACATTGCGTGCGATGCGTACTATTGAATCCTCGACTGTGAAAACTCGACGAACCGAGTCCGATTGCTCGTCAGGGGGATTCACCCCATGGCTTGACGTCATTTGGCTTTGTGATCGCAGCTACCGCGTCCACTCCGAACTCGTCACCACCGGCAGCTGCAACGCCCGTTCCCGCTCAAGATCCAGATTCCCGATGTGCAACGACAACGGCGACTGCACCCACTTGTAGATCGACTGCAGGAACAAGCGCACAAACTTCGCCACGTATCCATCGATTGTCTCGCGCGGGATCTCCGGGAACATCTCAGCGACGACGATCTCCACATCGGCCGGCGTCATCTTCTCCCCCGCAAAGAGATAGAAGCACGCGTCCAGCACCTTGAATGGCATCAACTCTTCTTCGCCGGTCTGATTTGGCGCCAATTCCGGACCGGCGGGTTTCTTCAGCACCGCAGCAATGCCCGGATACCCGCGCGTCTCCAGCAGATAGTCGAGCAGGTACATCACCACCGTCTTTGGCACATTCGCCAGCACCGCCAGGGCGCCCATCAGGTCGCCGCCAATCGTGGTGTACCCCACCGCTTTCTCGGTCATGTTCCCGGTTTGCAGGAAGAGACCCGACGCAGAATTCGACCAGTTCCACATACGCTGAGCCCGGATGCGCGCCTGGATGTTCTGTTGCGTGATCGGCGTGAGTGTCTGCCCCTCGTCCAGCATCGCCAGTGCGGCCTGCATCTCGCGCTCGAAGGCATCGTCGATCGACTCGATCGTCAGTGGCACGCCCAGATCGGCGCAAATCGTCTGCGCTGCAATCCTGGTCTCTTCTGATGAGAACCGCGACGGTTGATAGAACGCCCGGATCAGCGATCCTGGGTCATCCGGCCGCGCGGTGCTCGCATACCGATGCGCGATCAGGAGCGTAAGGAGCGAGTCGCGCCCGCCGGAGAGTGAAATGCCGATCAGCGCGAACGCCCGGTTCTTCTCGAAGTAGTCTCCGATCCCGAGCGCCAGCGCGTCCAGAATTTCCTCGCACAGCTGCGCTCGCGCCGAGACCATGGGAGCGTCCGCCGGCAAGAAAAAGCTCTTGTGGGCCGGAACCGGGTAGGTAAGGGTTGTCCGCTGCGCGGCAGTGGAAAAATCCTCGGCCGGAATCACCAGCATGTCCGGCGCGTCAAAGGTTTCCAGATAGTCGTGCAGGTCGTTGCGCCAGGTCGTGTTCTCGGCTCGCAGGCGCAAGGTGCGGTCCAGATCGACCACGGCGGTCGCGAACCCGCGCTGGAATCGCGTCGCTTCCAGCATGATCTTGCCGTTCTGGTTCACCCAGCCGCCGCCGTCGAAGATCAATCCGTCGTTCGAGCCGATCAGATTGGTGTACGCCAGGGTGCACTGGTTGTCCGCCGCACGGGTGGAAATCAACTCCCGCCGTGTCTGGAACACGCCAACCCGGAACGGCGACGCCGAGATATTGGCAATCAGCTCGGCGCCGGCATAGGTCCGCCGCCGCATGGGTCCTTCGGAGCTCCAGAGATCTTCACACACCTCCACGCCCAGGACGCCGAAATCGAACTGCACCACCAGATCGCCAAAGGGCACCCCCCGGTGCTCGTCGACGTGCAACGGCACCCCGCGCGACATCGTCCGCTGCTCGTAGAAGACGTTGTAGGTGGGTAGCTTCTCTTTGGGAACCAGCGCGCAGATCTCGCCCCCGGCGATCACCGCCGCGCAGTTGTAGTGCAACCCTTGATGATCGATTACGACCCCGGCCACCAATACCATTGGCAGATTGGCGGTGCGCGCCGCGACCGAGACCAGCGCGTCCCATTGCCGCTCCACGAACCCCTGCCATTGCACCAGGTCTTCGGGTTGATAGCCGCCGATCACCTGCTCGGGAAACAACCCGATCGTGACCGATTCCGCGGCCATCGCCTGTGCCATCGCCACCACCTGATCGGCGTTCGAATCGACCGCCCCCACCGTGGCATTGATATTCCCGAGCCCGATTTTGATGAGCCGCATGTGGCGTGTTCCTTATCGAGTCCAGTGTCCAAAGTTCAGAGATGGTCCTGAGCCCTGGGTCCTGAGTACTGAGATGACTCTGGACCGTTGTCGTCTCAGGGCCCAGAACTCAGGCCTCGGCACCCTCGCCCGTCGCCGGGACGAGCACCACCGGCGCGATCCGTTCGTTGATGATCTTCTGCGCCACGCTGCCAAGCAGGAACTTCCGGAACCCGGTGCGGCCATGACTCGTCATAACAATGAGATCGCCCGGCTCGGAGTAGTGATGAATCGCTTCCACGGTGCTCCCCTGCAACACGGTCTTGGTGATCCCGGCAGGAATATCTCCCAGCAGCTGCACGCCTTTGTCGAGCGCCTCGTCTGCTTGCGCAGCCAGATCGCTCTCGACCGAGTCGTAGAGTTCGGGAGTGATCGGCGCCAGGCCCTGACCCACCATCGAGAACTCGAGCGATGGATTGATGACCTGCACCAGCACCACCGGCGCCTTCGCTTCGCGCGCGAGCCGCGCCGCAACCGGCAACGCTTGCTCGGCAGTCTCGGAACCGTCCAGCGGGACCAGAATGCGGGTGATCGCCACCGATTGGATCGGATCATCCACCGGCGGCGCCGGGTGGATGATCAGGAGCGGCACCGGCGTCGAACGCATCAGCGTGTCGGCCACGCTCCCGAACGCCCAGCGGCTCAGCGCGCCCCGTCCGGAGCTGCTGATGGCCAGCATGGTCGCGTTGCGCTCACGCACGACGGCTTCGATCGCTTCCGCCGCGCTGCCGGCAAACGATTCCACTTCCGGTTTCTTCTTCAATACCGGATCCCAGCGCTCGCCGATCTCCGTCAGCCGCGCTTTCGCTGCCTCGCGTTCTTGCGCCACGAGGTCTTCCATTGTGATCTCCACATCGCCGAAGAGCCCGCGTGACGGACCGGAGGGGTAGACCGACTGGAAGAAGAGCAACGTGCCGCCCCGGTCGCGCAGCGCCTCGGCATAGGGGATCACCTGCTCGGATTGCTCAGATCCATCGAGCGGCACAACGATCAGCTCATGTTCGGGCGTCTTGGCCATGGACGATCCACCTTTCTCGAGATGGCGCGCCGGTTCTCGACCGGGCCGCGCGACGACTGCATTCCTGCGGTAAGTATCGGCGATCTGGTGCGTGCTCACCGGCCAACACCCAGACCTCTGCTACCATCGCCGCGCGACGTCGTATCTCATCGTTTCACAGGAGCATCCATGCCGCCGACAACTGATTCCTTCATGTACCAAACCATGCATCGCCAACCGGCCGATCTCCGCAACCTCATCGACAACGGTTGGGAACAGGCTGCCGAAGCAGCCGAAGTCATCGAGTCTGCTCGCCGGGTCTTCGTCACCGGCATTGGCACCAGCTACCATGCCGCCCTTGTCGGCGCCTGGTTCATCCGCGCCACTGGCAAGGACGCCCGCGCGGTCTCCTCGTTCGATCTCGCGTTCTATCCCGAATCCTGGACGCTGCATCCCGATGACGCCGTGGTGGTGATGGCCCACACCGGCGTCAAGACCTATTCGAAGGTCGCGCTCGAACGCGCGGTCGAGGCCGGCGCGGCGGTGATCTCCGTGGGTAGCGCCACCGCGGAGCACCCCGGCTCGCAGAAGATCATCCGCACCATCGAGCGGGAAAAGTCGGCCGCCTATACCTCGTCCCACCTCAGCGCCATGACCGCCCTCGCGCAGATGTCCTATCTCCTCGGCATGGAGTGGAATGCGTCCGGCATTCAGGGTTGGAAGGATCGGCTGACCGAGCTGCCCGATCTGATTCAGGGCATCCTCGACCGCCAGGATGACGTCAAGCCAATCGCCGCCAAAGCGATCGAGCGACGCACCTATGTTGCCGGCGCAGGACCGAACGAAGCGACCGCGCTCGAAGCAGTGATCAAAGTGCGCGAAGCCGCCTATGGCTGGATCGATGCGCTCGCCGCCGAGCAGTTCCTGCACGGTCCGCTCATCGGCGTCCACCCTGGCGATCTCGGGGTCATGATCAACGTTCCCGGAGCCGCGATTCAGCGCACGAGCGACATCGCCCGTGTGCTCGACGGCATCGGACTCGATCTCTGGCTCGTCGGCCAGGGTGTTCCCGCGATTCGCAATGCCACCGTCTTTGCCCTGCCCGACTTCCCCGAGATCCTGTCTCCGCTCCTGGCGGTGGTCCCCATGCAAATGCTCGCCTACGAGATGGCTGTCCTCAAGAACCTCAATCCGGACACCTTCCGCCGCGACGACGACACGTTCAAGAATGCATTGAGCGTGCTTACCTTGTAGCAGGCGGTAGGCAGCCGTCAGTAGTCAGTGGAGGCGGGGGCAGCGGCTGCGTGCCCTGACCGGGGTTGCAAAAACGGGTGTAGGAAGGCGGAAAGCGGCCATCTCGCCGCTACCGCTCTGCAGCTACGCCCCGCGTTCCCACACCTTGAGCGAGTTCATCTCGAATCCTATGGCGCCGCTCGGCAGCAGTCCTTCCTTGGCTGCGTCAGGACGCAGCCCATCCACCCGCCGCAACACATACACGCTGAGCGCCCGCAGGATCGCCGCTGCGGGGAGCGCCAGCACGACTCCCACCGCTCCGGCCACTTCGCCTCCAATCGCCAGCGCCAGCAGTACGATCACCGGCGGGAATTCGATCGAGTTCGACTGAATCTTGGGCGAGATGAACCACCCCTCCAGCGCCTGGATCAGTCCGAAGACCGCCACCATCCAAAGCGCCTTGTCCGGTTGGGTCACCAGCACGACCGGGAAGGAGACGACAAACGCGATCCACGGTCCCAGGATCGGCACGATCTCACCGAGAAAGGCGATCACCCCCAACGCCAACCACATCTCGATGCCGACTGCCCAGTACGCTGCCGCGGTAATCAGTCCTACCACCACCGAGCTGATGATCACCCCGCGGGTATATGCCGCCATGATGCCATCCGCGATCGCCGCCACCGCCAGTGTGTCATCCACCCAGCGTTCTGGCATCAGCTTGCGGATTTCCCGCTGCGCGCTCGGGCGATCGATCAACACATAGATCATGAAGACCGGCACGATGATGAAGGCAAGCACCGCCTCGATGATCGACCCGGTTGCGCTGAAGAGATAGTCGAGTAGTGTCGAGGCATAGTTCAACAGCGTCTGCCCCAGGTTGCTGAAGTTTTCGTTGATCCACGCCTGCGCCTCTTCGGGAGCCAATTCGTTGTACCAGTCGCTGATGCGCGAATCGGTCGTCAACTGGGTCCAGTACTCCGGGAACCGCTCGGCGATCTCATCGATATCGTCGATGACCGGTTGCGCAATGAGCGTGCCCAGCACGACCACCGAAACGATCAGGATCACCACCGACACCATCGTGGCGATCGGCCAGCGGAAACGCGCCAATCGTCCCTCTGCCGGCAAGCGTCCCGCGATCGCCCGCACCACCGGCAAGAGGAGATAGGAAAGGGTGATGGCGAGCAGATACGGGCCGAGCTTGCCGCGTGAGAGGTAGAGGATCGTCAGGGCGATGAGCACCAGAACGATCGTCACCAAGTGCCGCGGTTGAACGTCCCGCCACGTCGCGCTCTGCGTTTCCCGGTCCGCATCGTCTGGCATCCGCGCCCTTCTTCCCTACACTCGCTCGCCCAGATGGCAGGCAACGATCGAAGCGTACGTGAGGCGGGGGATGCTGCACACGCTCCGAAAGGAGTATCCGGGAGCAGGCGCTGGATGACGAATGCGCTATGGAGCCGGGGGCAGCATCGATGCCAACAACGCCATATGCAACGCCAGATGGCTTTCCGGGTTGATTGGCTCAGCGCCGGTCAATGTCCCGATCTGTTTCAGCCGGTACGAAAGGGTGTTGCGATGCACACCCAGCCGCGCAGCCGCTTCCACCTGCGAACCGCCCGCTTCCAGATAGGCCAGCAAGGTCGCCCGCAACGTCCCGCGCCGGTCGGCCGTCAGGAGCTTGCCCAGCGCATCGGATGCAAAGGCGTCGAGGTCCGGCGATCCCCAGAGCGGATAGAGGAGGCGATAAACCCCGACGTCGGCAACACGGTCGAACCGCACGGTCTCGCCGTCCACCAGCCCATGCTCGATCAACGCCGCCACGAAACGCGCCTGCCGCGCCGCTTCGGGAATTTGGCCTGCTCCGGACACTGGGCCCGAAATCGCTGACCAACGACCACGGGGAGCGGGAGGGCGCGGCGCTCCCGCAAGACGGGGCCTGCGCTCGGACTCCGGCGGTTTCACCCGTCCCCGCACCTCGATCAAGGTGGCGGCATAGGAGTCGAACTCGGCTGCGTCATGCACCGACCCATATGGCGCCAGATCACGCTGGATCGACAACCGGTCAGTGCCGCTCGAGCTCAGCACGACCCGATACGTCCCGCTCGCCGGAAGTCCAAGCGATGCTGCCCCGCGCGCCGCATCCGTTGCCGACGCAGAGAGGATTCCCGCCAGCGCCACCGCGCGCGCGCTTCCCCGCGGCCGAACGTCCACCGCATGCGCCAGGGCGGCTTCCACCGCTACGGCGAGACGGTCGGCCACCAATCGGGTCAAGGCTCGTCGATCGTTGGTTACCGGACCGAGCCAGAGCGTTTCGGAGCCCGCCAGCCGCGTGCCGTAATAGTCGCCATTCCAGGCGTGCGCGCCGGAGACCGCGCGCAGCCTGGGTGGGTTCCCGTTTTGCGGACCAGTCGATGCAACGAGCTCTGCATTCGCGCCGACCACCGCAACATCCATATCCAGATAGTCAGACGCCGACTTGAGCACATGCTCGACGTCGACACCCAGCGAATTCGCTTGTTGCAGAACGCGGCCGAGTTCGGTGCCAGATTGATAGATTGCGCCCCGCTGCTCGGTGAGCAGGCGGTTGACATCGCTCTCGAGATCGACCGGGATCGGATCGGCCAACAATCGCACCAACCCGCCCGGGGCGACGAACGGCGCATCGAAAATGATGCCGGTCGCGCCTCGGCTGGCGATTTCGCGCAAGAGCTCCTGCAAGGGGATGCCCGTATCCACGACGGTCCGTTGGGGAACGATGACGAGCTCGCCACCGCGCAAAGGGGGCAGCACCGGTTGCGACGCCCGCACCGTCACCACCCAGGTGACTTCGCGGTCCTCATCCGCGGCGCTGAGTTCGCTGCCGGCAAGGAGATCGTCGTGATAGAGCGATAGACGAGGTTCCCACGCGAGAAGATCGCCTATTGTAATTTCAGCCATCGCGACGTCACCTTGGAGCGTTGGGCGGCATTGTTAAGAGTGCACAGCGCCGGATCGATCATGTGCGGCCACATTATCACATTCGTCGTAGGGAATTGCGTGACAGGCGATCGTCTTGTCTGAGTTGCACAAATCGCACGCGGGGCGCCGGGAACACCACGGGCTCAGCGCCCAATCGTGGATTCTGGTCGGCGTGGCTTCGCTGGTTGGCGTTGCCGCCTTCCTCTATCCGTTTGTCGTGCCGATGCTCTCGCCAGCAGATGAGAATCGCGCCCGCGCTGGCGATGCGCCCATCCTGTTCGCGCTGGTCACCGTGCTTTGCCTGATCGCGATTGCCATCGAACTCGACCCGGCGGGCGAACGGCTCGGCGGGATCGCGGCATCCAAGCTGGTGGCGCTTCTCGGTGTGCTCGTGGCCGCCAATGCCTCGTTGCGCCTGATCCCGACGTTTCTTGGCGCCTCGCCCATCTTCGCGCTCATCATCCTGGTCGGGGCGGTCTTTGGTCCTGTTTTCGGCTTCCAGATGGGCGCGCTCACCCTCCTGGTCTCCGCGTTTCTCACCGGTGGAATCGGCCCGTGGCTCCCCTTTCAGATGTTGGGGGCGGGTTGGGTTGGCATGGCGGCGGGGTTCCTCCCACGGCCGGAGAATCAGCGTTCCCGTCTGCTAGTGCTGGCTGCCTTCGGTGCGCTTGCCGGATTTGCCTATGGCGCTCTGCTCAACCTCTCCTCCTGGCCCTTCGCCGCGCCAGGCGCCGGGCAGGATATCGGTCTCTACTGGAACCCTTCCCTTACGGCGGCCGAATCGGTCGAGCACTACGCCCGGTTCTATCTGGTCACCTCGCTCTGGTACGACAGTTTTCGCGCCGTCGCCAATGCCGCGATCATCCTGCTCATCGGAGCGCCGCTCCTGCGCACGCTCGATCGCTCCCGCGCTCATTTTTCGTGGCAGCCGTGGACGGCGCCAGACCACCGGTAGGCATGCTGGTCATGACGACAAGCTGGAACCGGTGCGGAAACACGTATTCCTGGACCGACGCCCTCGCGTAGGAGCAGTCCTCCGTGGCTGCCGAATTCAGCACCCATCGGACAGGCATATGTTCTCGGAGCAACGCTAAGATGCCGCCTCTGCCCCTGGATCGATTAGTTTGTCGAGGTCCGGATCGTTGTATCCCTTCAGCGTCCGCAGATCGAAATGATCGGGCCAGAACACCACGAGCGCCGATAGGGCCAGCACGATGCCCAGGATGATGACGACACCGGTGCGGATGTTGTCCTGCCCACCCGACAACCGCTCCCCTTCGCGGTAGACCAGGTAGTAGAGTCCCACCACTGCAGCGATTGTGAGCGGATACATCAGCCGGATGAACCCATCGAGGCGGCGCACGCGTCCGCGTCGTTTCGCCTTGTATGCCCGGTCGACCGCAATCGTCAGCAGCACGAGCACCGCGGACAGCGCGATATAGGCGTAGTACCCCCATTCGATGGCAACGTTATAGCCAATGTCCGGAAGCTGGCTCGAGATGGCATTGAGCATGACGGACGATGACAGCAGCGCTGTGATTGCAAAGCCCACGCGTGCGCCGGCTTGTTCCGCGGGGAACCAGATGGCGATATAGGTGACGAGGGTCAGCAGCGCAAGCGGCAGAAGATTCTTCGCGAGGAACGAGCTCACCTCGCGGCCGGTGTTCATCAGAACACGAAACTCGGAGTAGTAGACGATCCCTTCCGTGTCGTACGCATCTGCGGTGGAGGCAATCGACACCTGTTCGAACTCCAGATCGTGCACGATCCAGCTCGGAACGCGGTTGAAGGGGCGGGACAGATCGAATGAGCTTCGCAGCCGCTCTTCTTGCGTCATGGCGGTCGCTGCGGGATCGGCCACGTAGACGATGTCGTTTTGCGTCGAATCGGGGTTCTGGAAACGAATCGTCAATTGGTGTTGGTCCCAGGGATAGTCCGAAAAGTCCATCGGCTCGTTGAACGTTCCCTGAACACGAAAGAGCCGATAGTTCATCCCACTGGCCGTGACGGATTCAGAGAGCGGCTCCCCGAGCCCCAATGCGCTGTCAGCCGAGTTCGTGAACATGATGTTCAGCGGGGCATCGTCGCCGTTGTACCGGAAGTAGATATAGAAATCGGCGGTGTACGACTGACTCGATGTCGACAGGTCCCGCAGCTCGATCATCTCGACGCCGACATAGACCACCCGATAGCGGCGCACATAGTAGCCATCCAGCTCGATGACGCTGCCCGCGGCCAGCTCGGCTTCGATGTCGTAGTTCGTTTCGTTGTCGATGATGCGGTATTGCACCGGCGCGCTGATCAGCATTCTTTCGTCGAACATGCCGAGCGAAAGACCTTGCGGAGATCGGCCGCCCTCGGTGAAGTAGACCGGACCGGCCAGTCCCTGGAACCCGGTCGCTGGATCGGTCATCTTGCCCAGTTCACGGATGATCGTCGGACGAAGGTCGGGCAGTTCGGATCCCTCGGGAACATTCAGACCGCGTTGGGCGGCGAGCGCAAGCGCGTTCAGCGCGTCCCAGGTCTTCGCTGCGCGCCACCCCGGCGTTTTCTTGTATTCCTCCTTGTAGTTGTTGGCGAAGGAGAGCGTTGCTCCGCCCACCGAGTCGTACAAGAGCGGCGAAACAGCTACCAGGTTGTGCGTGAAGAAGCCGGGCTCGCTCTGTTCCTCGGTGAAAAACGCGAAGCGTTGCGCAAATCCCTGCGTGCCGATCGTCTCGGAACCGACGATGAGCGGATCGAGACCGGCCCTGCGGAGCTGCAGGATCATTTCGTAGGCATTGTCTTCGGTCAGCGCCAGGAAGAGCGTTCCCACATCGTCGGCTTCCTGCATCTCTTCGACGATCGACGCAATCGAGGCCTTTTGGTCGTCCCCAATCGTCCAGACATGCGAAATCGTGCCCTGTTGCCCGAACTTGTTCTCGAATGCAACGCCGAGCGACTCTTCGAAGGCGGAGGTTCCCTTCACGATGCTTGCCCGATCTTGTCCCAGATCGACCTGCAGATACTGGGTCAGAATCCGGGCCTCATCGGAGTTGGCGTAGATCGTGCGGAAGTAGTTTGGAAAGTCCGAGAGCGCATCGATCGTGGCCTGGCAGGTGATCACCGGCATGTCCGCCGCCGCATAGATCGGCGCGGCGGCCAACGAGGTGCCGCTCGTGCCGTGCCCCACCACGCCAACGATTCGGTCGTCGGCCACGATTTGCTTTGCGACCTCGACCGCCAGATCGGGATCGTTCTGGTCGTCGAAGAACACGAGCTCGACTTTGGGACCAACCGATATCGAGCTGTTGATGTCGTCTTGGGCAATCATGGCCGCGTTGCGCACTTCTCGGCCGATACTCGCATTCTCGCCGGTCAGCGGCGCCACCACGGCAAAGTGAATGGCATCCAGCGCTGGCTCGTCCGAACGAAGGAATGCGTACCAGGCGCCAACCAGGAGGAGCGCCGCGGCCGTGGCCAACGCAACCCAAACCCAGGGTCTCCGCAGCGGCGTGGCCGCGGGTCCGCTCGCCTTGTCGCTTGACCGGCGCCAAGGCAGCTTCTTGCGAAACGAGCTGGCGGTCGCGGGTTTTGCTGCCTGCAGGCTTGGCGGGAGGCCGGGCTTCGCCAGATCGCGGATCGCTGCTGGCACGGCAGGTTCGACGCGTGCCGTCCGCAGTGCTTCCCGTTTCGGGAGACCCGCGCTGTCGGGATTGATCGCCACCGCCCGGTCGAGGCAGTAGCGTTTCTCTCCCAGGTCGTCCGATGCCTCCGCGAGCCAGAGCCACGCAACCTCGTTCTCCGGCTCTTCCCGGAGCGCTTGCGCGAAGAGATCCCGCGCTCCTGCCAGATCGCCATCGTCGAATCTCTGGATACCGTGATTGAGCAGGCCCAAAGCCGACTTGGGATCACTATCCATCGGGGGTGGTTCTCCTGAGGCGCGCTGTCTTTCCTGTCGCCTATGTCGGAAACTCGATGAGCGCGCTGTGCATGCTCACAAGAGCTGAAGCTCCGCAAAACAGCTGATTGCCTGTGTCGTGCTGGGAACGGACGCAACAATGGCAATCGCGCAACGATCGGTAGCCGTTCGCCATTCTGCACATGTTTGACGAACGAAAATTCGCACAATGATACGTTGTTCTCGGTCGGTCATGTCCACCCCCCGGCGGACCTCTGCAGCTGCCCGTACAAGCTATGGCGGTTCCGATCGAGGTGTCGGCTTGACAGAACCGCTGTGCGACGCTGGGCCGAATCGAAAGAAATCCCCTTGATTTGCAGAGATTTGACTACTGTGATTTGCAGGCGCGTGCGAGGGGTCGACTCGATGTCACACCTTGGTTTTCGCATAACGCCCGATGGGAATTGCCAAGGGTCAATCCTGTACGTACACTCCTGAAAACTACAAGATGTGACCGCGTGGCAAGTGTTGAATTTGCGGCTGTGGGAACGTAGACTGAGTCGGACAGAAGTAGCATATCTAGTAACCCGACAGAGCGCTAGCTACTACTTCTTGTGGTTCCACTGTAAAAACTCGTGGGATCGATCTTGTCGGTGGGAGTGGGTGCACCGAGGGCGGCGTTGGCCGTCCCTTGGCGTCGCTGTCGCCGGGCGTCGCAGTGCGGTTTCGTCACACGCGCGGGTATGTGATGGCCATCGAGATGGACGGGCGGCCGGGCTGTGGGCCGCCGGTGGAAAGGTTCAGGCGGAGATCATGGAGAAAACGCGCAAGCGCGCCACCGTGAAGTCGAAGAAGGCGATGAAGGGACTCACCATTCCTCGCTACTACACGCAGGCGGGCGCCGATCCATTTGCTTCGACAGCCTGGACCATGCGCACCTCGCGCATCACGAATCCGGACGGATCGGTCGTTTTCGAAATGAAGGATGCCGAGATTCCGGCTGGCTGGTCGCAGGTCGCCGCGGACATCATGGTCTCCAAGTACTTCCGCAAAGCCGGCGTGCCGCAGTATGCCGCCGATGGCAGCATCATCCGCGATGAGAACGGCGAACCGGTCCTTGGCCCAGAGCGCTCCGCCAAGCAGGTGTTCAACCGTCTCGCCGGCTGTTGGCGATGGTGGGGCGAAACGCACGGCTACTTCGCCACCGAGGCCGATGCCCAGGCGTTCTACGATGAGCTCGTCTACATGCTCATCCACCAGATGGCCGCGCCCAACTCGCCCCAGTGGTTCAACACCGGCATCAACTACGCGTACGGCATTACCGGTCCCGCCCAGGGCCACTTCTACACCGACCCGATCACGGGCGAGGTGAAGGAGTCGGATGACGCTTACACCCACCCGCAACCCCACGCGTGCCAGCCATGGGAGGCCCGCGTTTCGACCCCAACTGGGCCGATGCCAATCGGCGACATCGTCGATCGCAATCTCGTTGGACTGCGCGTCTACGACGGCACGTCCAATGGTCTGGGCACGACGCGAGTCGTCGCGGTCAAAGCGAACGGCGAAAAGCCGGTCTGGCGCATCGTTCTCAAGAACGGTCAGGCGATCGAGGCAACACCGGATCACCTGATCCAGGTGCGCGCAAAGCGCCGCGCTCAGGCCATGTGGAAACGCGTCGACGAAATTGGCCCCGGCGACCGTCTCTTGCACGCCACCGTCACGCGCGTAACCGATCTGTCCACAGTCGAGGCGACCGATGAGGCCGCGCTGGTTGGATGGCTCCAGGGCGACGGATTCGTGGGGCAGTACGACCATGGCACGAACCGCAGCCTGACCATGGAATTCATCACGATCAACGATGACGAGTTCCGGCACGTCATGGAACGAGTCGAGCGGGTCTTCCCACGCCACCATGTCAAGGTCCGTGCTGTCGAGAGCGCGGACGATGCGCTCGATATCCGCCGCATCCGCCTCTATGGCGAAGAGCTGCGACCGTTTGTCGAGAAGTACGAGCTGTTGCGAGGCAACGACGAGCTGAAGGTTCCTGCCGCCATCGAGCGCGCGGGCGCCGAGGCGCAGCGCGCCTATCTGCAGTCGCTCTTCCAGGCCGATGGCACGGTCCGCTTGCGCCAGCGCGCGAGCCGCACGTCCGATATCGTGCTCACCACCGTTTCCCAGCCGTTGGCAGCAGGCGTGCAAACTCTGCTTGCCAACCATGGCATCTATTCCCGCATTAGTCGCGGCAGCGACAAGCGCGAAAATCGCCGCACGCCGTATCAGGTTTCGATTGACTACGCGACGGCTCGCAACCGATATGCCGAGATGATTGGGTTTGTCTCTTCTGATAAGAAGGGCAAGCTCGATCTCGCGTGCTCACCCGAGTTTCCGGGCAAGGAGCTACCGGCGCTTCGGGAGGAAGTTGTCGACCGCATCGAAATGACAGGCGTACGCCCGGTCTATGACATCCAGACCGAGAGCGGTCAGTACCTTTCCAACAACGTCATCGTCCACAACTGCTTCATCCAGTCCATCAATGACGATCTCGTCGGCGAAGGCGGCATTATGGATCTCTGGGTCCGTGAGGCGCGGCTCTTCAAGTACGGTTCCGGCACCGGCACGAACTTCTCCAACCTGCGGGGTGAAGGCGAGCCGCTTTCCGGCGGCGGATCGTCCTCTGGCCTGATGAGCTTCCTGCGCGTGGGCGACCGCGCCGCCGGGGCTATCAAGAGCGGCGGCACCACTCGCCGCGCTGCCAAGATGGTCTGCCTCGATGTCGATCACCCTGATGTCGAAGCCTTCATCGGCTGGAAAGCCAGCGAAGAGAAGAAAGTTCAGGCCCTCATCGACGCCGGTTACTCCGCCGATTTCAACGGTGAGGCATACGCTACCGTCTCTGGCCAAAACGCCAACAACTCGGTGCGCATCTCCAACGACTTCCTCGACGCCGTTCGCGCCGATAGCGATTGGAATCTCATCCGCCGCACCGACGGTTCGGTCCACAAGACCGTGCGCGCACGGGACATCTGGAACCAGATTGCCGAAGCCGCCTGGAAATCCGCCGATCCCGGAGTCCAGTACGACACCACCATCAACGAATGGCACACCTGCCCCGAATCCGGCCGGATCAACGCGTCGAACCCGTGCGTGACGGGCGATACCCTGGTGGCAACGACGTCCGGCCTCCGCCGAATTGAGGACTTGGTCGGCCAGACTGCTGAGATCGTTGCCGGCGATGGCGAAGCAGCTCAGGTCACGCGCATCTTCCCGACCGGGATCAAGCCGGTGTATCAGTTGCGCACCAAAGCGGGATTCGGGCTGCGGCTGACTGCCGATCACAGGGTTCAAACTGCAAACCGAGGTGATGTGCCAGCCTCAGAGCTCCAGCCGGGCGATCAACTCATGCTGCAGGGCGCGGGTTTCGGAAGTAGAAGCTTGCAAGCCGATGTTGCCGAAGTCATCGGTGCAGCGGTTGGTGATGGTTGCATGACCGGAGCTCAGGGGCACGTGTTCATCACCGTCAGCAAGAACGAGCGTGCGCTCGCAGAGCAGCTCGCGAATGGTCTCGCCGCGATCACTGCGCAGGACGAAGATGGCCGTGCACGCCGGACTCGTACCGTCACCGAAACGCCAACCTCGCTTCGGGTAGGCACGTCTGCAGCACCAGTGCGCAGCCTAATGAGCCGGTATGCGGTTATCGACCATGGTGCGGCTTCCAAGCAGTTCACAGACGCTATCTATGACCTTGACCGTGCTACCCAGGCGGCGATTCTGCGCGGACTATTCACAACGGATGGCACCGTCGCGGACTACGGGGACAAGTCGCAATACATTTCGCTCGATAGCACATCGATCGAGCTGCTGGAGCAGGTTCAACTCATGCTCCTCTCATTCGGCATCAAGGCGAAGCTCTATCGTGACCGCATGCCGGCTGGTGAGCGGGACGTCAAAGGTGCGGTCTACCAGCGTTCTGCAATACACAGCCTACGTATCAGCCGAAGTGGCCGTTTCCAGTTCGAACGGGAAATCGGTTTCATGTCGAGCAGCGATAAGGCGGCCAGGCTTGCTTCGCTGAACGCACGCGTCTCAACCTATTCCGAACCGATGACCGACACGATGGCCTCGCTCACGTTGATTGGCGATGAGCCGGTCTACGACCTGACCGAGCCACGCACGAATCACTTCGTGGCGAACGGCCTCGTTGTTCACAACTGCTCTGAGTACATGTTCCTCGACAACACGGCCTGCAATCTCGCCAGTCTCAACATGATGAAGTTCGTGGACGAGGAAACCGGCGCGGTCGATATCGAGGGCTACCTGCACGCGGTGCGTGTCTGGACCATTGTGCTCGAGATCTCGGTCCTTATGGCGCAGTTCCCGAGCAAGGAGATCGCCCGGCTCTCGTACGACTTCCGCACCCTCGGGCTCGGCTATGCCAACATCGGCACCGCGCTGATGCTGCGTGGGCTGGCCTACGATTCGGACGAGGCCCGCGCGTTCACCAGCGCCATGACCGCCATCATGACCGGCGAGTCGTATGCAACCTCCGCTGAGATGGCTCGGCTGCTCGGTCCCTTCAGGGAGTACGAAAAGAACGCGCCGCACATGTTGCGCGTCATTCGCAACCACCGCCGCGCCGCGTACAACGCCCCGGCCGCGGAGTACGAGGGACTGACCGTCGCGCCGATGGGTCTCGATGCCGATCTCGCCCCTGGCGAGCTGGTGGCCGCGGCCAAGGACGCCTGGGACCGCGCGCTGGAACTCGGCGAGCAGTACGGCTATCGCAACGCTCAAACCACCCTGCTGGCGCCCACCGGCACCATCGGTCTGCTCATGGACTGCGACACCACCGGCGTCGAGCCCGACTTCGCGCTCGTCAAGTTCAAGAAGCTTGCCGGCGGTGGCTATTTCAAGATCGCCAACCAGAGCATCGAGCCGGCCCTGCGTAACCTCGGCTACAGCGAGACCGAGCGCAAGGCGATTCTCGACTATGTGCTCGGCACCCTCACGCTCGATGGCGCGCCGTTCGTCAACCGCGCGTCGCTCACGGCCAAGGGGTTCACTGACGCCGATATCGACAAGGTCAACGCGACGTTGCCGGGCGTTTTCGAGCTTCCGTTCGCATTCAATGTCTGGACTCTGGGCGAAGAGGCGTTGGCCCGGGTTGGCATTTCCAAAGAGGAGAGCAGCGCGCCCGGATTTGATCTGCTCAAGCGGCTGGGCTTCACGCTGGCCGAGATCGAGGCAGCGAACGAGCACATCTGCGGCACCATGACCGTCGAAGGCGCGCCCTATCTGAAGGATGAAGACCTGCCGGTCTTCGACACCGCCAACAAGTGCGGCAAGAAGGGCACCCGCTTCATCCACTACATGGGGCATGTCAAGATGATGGCCGCCGCCCAGAGCTTCCTCTCCGGCGCGATCTCCAAGACGATCAATATGCCCAACGAAGCGACGGTCGAAGACATCCTGGATGCCTACGAACAGTCCTGGCACCAGAGCCTCAAGGCGATGGCGATCTATCGCGACGGGTCCAAGCTCAGCCAACCGCTCTCCACCAAGTCCGGTTCCGGCGCGGCTGCCGCCGTCAGCGAGGAAGCCATTCAGCAGCGGATCGATGATGCGGTCGCGGCAGCGGTTGCCGATGCGCTGGCCAAAGCCGAAGAGGAAAAGCAAGCCGCGGTGGCAGCCGCTGTCGCTGCAGCGATCGGCCACCCGGAACCGTATCGCCGCCGCCTCCCGGCGCGCCGCACCGGTTTCACCCAGGAATCGCGCGTGGCGGGACACAAGGTCTTCCTTCGCACGGGCGAGTACGAGGACGGCCGCCTTGGCGAGATCTTCATCGACATGCACAAGGAGGGCGCGGCCTTCCGCTCGATGATCAACTGCTTCGCCATCGCGGTCTCCAAGGGCCTGCAATACGGCGTGCCGCTGGAAGAGTTCGTGGAGACGTTCACCTTCACGCGCTTCGAGCCGCAGGGCATGGTCAGTGGCCACCCGAACATCAAGATGGCCACCTCGATCATCGACTACACCTTCCGCGTGCTCGGGTTGGAGTACCTCGGCCGTACCGATCTGGCGCAGGTTCCGCCCGATCTCGACGACGCTGACGATGAGCAGTACGGCACTCCGGAGTACAGCGAGCCCTTTCGGGCAGTAGCTGCCGAAGCGGAATCCGAAGCCGCAACGGCCGAGCCAGTGGCGGCGGTCGCGGTCCCGGTTGCCGAAGCAACCGCCAGGACCAACGGCCACACGAACGGCAACGGGAATGGCCAGAACGGTCACAGCCACTATGGGGAACTGGAAGTGAGCTACGAACGGAGCACCGCCACGCTTACCCTGAGCGGCGCGCTCGACGCCCAGCTCTCCGAGATGATGGGCGACGCCCCGTTCTGCGACAACTGCGGGCACATCACCGTTCGCAACGGCTCCTGCTACCGTTGTCTCAACTGCGGCAACAGCCTCGGCTGCTCGTAGCCAGTAACCAATCGAACCATGGGCGAGAGCCACCCAACGACTAAAGCTGGGCGGCTCTTGTTTGTCTGAAATCAAGGTGCTCAATGAGAATCACGCGTATATGGATAGAAAGCTGGCGCAATTTTCGTAACCTAGAGATCGTAGTGCCAAGAGAATCAAACCTTGTCTGGTCGCAATCAATTCCGCGGACCCAGCGACAGCGGTTGCGAGCGGATCTTGTCATCGTTTGCATCACGACAGATCCTCGGAATTTCATTCCAGTGCGACGCGATCGGCCTCAGCGAGGCTCATCCTGTTCAGCGCAGCCTTGAACGAATTGATCCTGAAAGTAGATCGAACTTTCGCGTGATGCTGGGACGCTCGAGCACATCCAGAATCTCGTCTTCGATCTCGTTCGAAATCACGATGGTGTAGGTCTCAGAGTGAACGAAGACGATCGCACCCCATGCGCTGCGTGGATTGATCAATGCGCGAACGAATCCGACTGCATCGATCACGAGACGCAGTGGCTCATCGTCCGTTCCGGATACTGAGCTCATTCGGCGTGAGAGGTCCTATGCTCGGCGCGAACCTCACGAACGGCCTCATCGATCCATTCATTGATCTCTTCTTCGGTGTATCCCTTGTCGATCGCTTCCTGACGGACCGGCGCGAATGCCTCATACAGTTCGCGCAGCCACGATGAGCCTCTCGGCCGGGTTTCGACGGGATGCAACGTCAAGTCGCCGCGTTCGGTCAGTGTCACCTCCATCAGGGAAGCATCCTCGATCCCGAGTTCCCGCCGGAACTCGATAGGGATCGTGATTTGCCCGCCGCGTAGAACGTGGACGGTGCGGCTCTTTGGTTTGCTGCTGACCATGGCACTCCTCCTGAGCATCTGCATCTACAAGAATACAGAATTACAGATTCCGGAGAAGCCGCGCAGCCAGTTCGAGCGTTCGATCGAGCGTCCCTAGCCCATCGTCCCGGTCGCGGGAATGCCATCCAGAAGCTCATAGTGCAGGATCACGGCTCCCGTCGGCGTGGTCACAGCCGGTTCGGCGAGTTTCAGATTCGTCGGAATCGTTCCATTCCCAAAGACCTTCTTTCCCGATCCGAGGGTGATGGGATAGACGATCAGTTTCAGCTGATCGAACAGCCGCTCTGAGAGCAACGTTTGCACGAAGTCGATGCTGCCGATGACGTGTACGCTCTCGTGCCGGTCCCGGATCTCGCCAATTGAAGCCGCAATGTCCGGACCGATCAGCGACGAACCGGTCCAGTCGAGCCGAGGGTTACTCCGCGAGGCGACGTACTTCGGGATGCGATTGAACAACCCCGCAATCCCGCCGGCGAAATCATCTGCTTTCGATGGCCAATACTCCGCGAAGGCTTCGTATGTCTTCCGCCCCAGCAACAGCGCGTCGGTCGTGAAGATACTTTGCTGGACTTGCTCGCCAACGACTTCGTCCATCATCGGTGCTTGCCATCCTCCGAATGCGAAACCGTCCTCCGGATCTTCGTCCGGTGCTCCCGGGGCCTGAGCAACCAGATCCAGCGTTGTGAAGAGATCGATCTGAATACGTCCCATTGTTTCTCCTTGCGTCCTTACGTCGGATGCAACATGGTCGAGCGTCTCGCGTGAAAATCGACATGGATCGCACCGGTCGCGGCATGTGCGGTTCGAACGGGGCATCTCCTGCCACGCCGAACATCGATAGCGCTGCTCTTCGGTTTGTTGCCCATCACTCGTGATGCGCCGTGCCCACGTCGGCGATACAGGGATGCAGCGTTACAGATGCTGTATCCAGCGATCACGATGCTTCCGCATGGTCTGGCGAATCGGTTTAGGTTGGCGGCAGTTGCAGACAGCCGTAGTTGTCACAGAACTGGTCGCATGCCTGCGCGCAGACGTATCCGCTCTCGCATTCGGCATCCGACGTGCACGTGCCGCCACAGAATCCGAGCTCGTGCGTTGCGCACGTGTTTGTCCCGTCGATATCAGGGCTGCACGCGTAGCCGCCGCCACCGACACATTGCGCGAGCTGTGGGTACAAGCCGCACACGCTGAAGTCGGCGATACAGGTGGTCGTCATGTTGAGACAGGTCCCCGAACCGCCGCCGCTGCACTCCCATCCCTCTGGGCAGCCACAAAAGATCGTGCCGCCGCAGCCGTCGTCGATCCCGGTGGTACAACTAAGGAGATAGTCTGGCCAAAGGTCCGCGCAGCTCTTTGGGGTGCAACAGGAACCGTTGTATCCGACCTCTCCCGGCAGACAGCAGAGCTCTTCGTCATAACAGGTTCCGAAGCAGCACGCGTTGTCGCAGCACTCGGTAATGTGTCGTGGACAGCACTCCGGACCGCAGGTAACGTCCAGTGGATCGCTGCACACGCATTTGCCGTCGATGTAGGTCTGTAGCAGGGGACAGGTTGGCGGCTTGGGAGTCGGAGTCGGACGCCGCGCGGCGCTCGATTCTCGCGGTTGCAGCGTTTTTCCGGCGATGACGGCCCAACCGACGCCGAGCGCTCCCTTGAGCGCTGCCCGGCGACTCTGCAATGTGCCGAGCGACTTTGCCAACGTATCGAAGCGACGATCGTCCATATGTGACCCTCCCTCGAAATGCGTTTCGCCGCGCAGTGCATGGCGTCGACTCGTTGGTCAGGGGCGGGGATACACAAAGCATACCCCGTAACGGCGCCATGGGCGCAAACGATCGACCGAGCGAATCCCATGCGCATGCAGTTGCCCTGCACGTATGGCGTGATCGATCGCTTCGCTGGGGAGGGGCCTATGAGAGCGAAAAGAGGTGGATCAGATTTCCACCCAGTATCGCACCCAGCTCTGAAGGTCGAATGACATCGCCCAGTATCCGCGGCAGATATTCCAGTGACTGTCGATAGGTGCAGTTGCGCTCGACATTCGGCATGTCCGAACCCCAGACCAGACGCGAGGCGCCCGCCAGGCGAAGTTGTTGTTCGATGACTGGACGCAACTCCGGCCACGGATAGTCGTGCAACCGTCCCCAGTGGATGGGGTAGAGCAGCTCGACCATCAGGTTCTCGCGCCCAAGCAGTCTCCGCACCGGATCGGGAATCGTCCCCTCCAGCAGCTCGGGGGCGAATCCATGTGTCAACACGCACGGGATATCCGGATACCGCTGCAGCCATCGATCGAGCCGGTCGAGCTCGCGGAGATAGGTCTCAGGTGTTGGCATCGGCACACCAAGGATTTCCCAGTAGATCGGAATTCCCAATGAGCGCACGGTTTCCCAATAGGGAGCGAGCGCGGGATCGTCGATGGCATGGAGATACCCGCCGGTGATGAATCCGCGGTTGGCGAAATAGACGCCGCGCAGCCCCATTTCCTGCACGGCATGCGTGAGCCGGGCACATTCGTCGGCAGTGTGCGCTTCGGATGGCCGCGCGTCCGCCAGCCCGATGAGCTTCCCTGGATGCGCCCGCACCGCTTCGGCGAATTCGGCATTCAGTCGCCCATAGAGTCCAGCGTTCTGCAGCACCGCGATGTCGACACCAGCACGCGCCATCGACTGCAGCAGAAAGTCGACCGGCGCCACCATATCTTGTAAGGAAGGCGGCAGGAACGAGCGATAGTGCGTCTCGCCCTCGAACTCCCACTCGAATCGCCCGCAGCGTCCAACGCGAAAACCGGCATCGTCGTTGAGCCGATCGAGCGAATCGAGTTTCCCCGAAAAGAGTACCGATGCCGCCTCCGGCACGATCGCCGAATCCCGCAGCCGATAGACCGGTTCCCCATGCGTGGCGATGTAGAGCTGAAGAAACCGCCGGTGATCCGCTTCCGACGGGTAGCCGCTCGCCCCGGCAAGCTGCGGAAAGATATGGGCATGGGCATCGACGATCATCGGCATCTCCGGAATTGAGCGAACGCCTGGTGCAGATGAGCAGCTAGCGCGAATCCGCGCATGTCGACACTACAGCTCCGGATCGCGTTCCTTGTCACGGATCAGCTTGCCCGCGACCAGCACCGCCGCCCCGGCGAGCGCCAATCCCGCAACGCGTTCAGTATCGTGTGGAATCCCAATCCCGGTGGCGGGCAAACTCGTTTCGGTGGCTATCGTGCAGATACCCTCGACGCAGGTAAGTCCTTCATCGGCGCAGCATGGAAAGTCGTCCACACACGGTTGCCCGTTGCCCACGCAACCGCGAGGAAGATCGCATATCGCCTCGAAGCAGGTGTACGGCGCCTGACAGCTTCCGTCCACCGGTTCGCACGGATCGCCGTAGGTCCCCGGTTCCGCTTGCGCCCTGGCAACGGTCGCTACACGAGAAAAACCGAGCGAACCCAGGACACCAGCCCCGATCCAGCGTAAAGCCTCCCGCCGGGTAGCGCGCGTGCCGAACCCCCGGGTCAGCGCGTCGAATCGTTGTGTGTCCATCTGATTTCGCACCCCAGCATGTGCTCGTGCATTCCCTCTGGAGATCAGAACGCATTGCGCTTGTGATTCGTTTCACAAAACGCCAGATCGGTCCCCAGAACGATCTTGCACTCACCTCTTGAGGTTCAGGGCATCGACCACGACGATTGGGAGCGTTGGCCTGGACTCTGACCGAAGCTCGTCCAGTCTGTCTCAGGAAATTCCCTGCTTGCAGACCCTCGTACCGGTAGACGTCCCTGTGCTAGACTGTACGTACACTGTGTACGTATGCCTGATTGTCACGGCTTGTCACAGCCCCCGCCCGAGCCGGTTCCCCGTCCCCCCAACGGTCACCGGAAACGAAAACCCGTTTACCGCGCGTGTTGCTGGAACGCGCGGATGCTGAACCGCTCGAGAGGGACTCACCCATGTCAGACGACTTGCCCATCGTTGGCCGCCCCCGCGGCAGCGCCTGGCGCCAACTCCAGGCCGAAGGCATTCTCTGGGAGGGGCAGATCCTCGTTGCGGGTGGTGACACCGATCTCGCCTGCCTCCTGGTCGTCACGAACGAGCGGTTGGCGCTCATCCGCGGCGGGGCGGTCGCGCTCGATATCCGGCACGAATGGCTCTATGCGCCACCAACCATGCGCCGCACCGGCAATGTCGGATTGCAAGTGCTCACTCCCGGGCAGCGGCTCCCCGAATCGATCACGATCATTGTGCGCGAGGGGCGTCTGGCCGCCGCCGAACTGGTCGATGTGCTCACTCCGAGAGAACGGTATGAGCCCGAATACCCGACCTGGGATTCGAGCATGTTCCTCGATGACGAACCGATCATTCCGGCGCGCCCCGCGCCCTATGGGCGCAAGCATAGCCCGGCGCCGGTCGATCCACTGCCCTCTTTCCCGGTCTATGCCGCTCTCGATGACGATGATTTTCCGCCAATCGCCCCACCGCCCGATCCCATGCCGGATTGGTCCGGCACGCCTCAACTGGCGGCCGGCGCGGTCGACCCTGCGGCAAATGTCATTCCGCGCCAGAACGACTGGAATCTCAAGCCGCTCGACGGCATGGATAACCGCGAACGCCGCAATCGCCGCGCCTGGGCCATGCGCTTTGCCGCCCTCTTCCTGGCGATCGCCGGAATCGCCGCCTGGCAAGGTGGGCTCCTGCCCGAGTACTCCGCAATTCGCGATCGGTTCGAAGACAACACTCCCGAGATTCAGACCGTGGCCGAGTTGCCACCAGGAACCCCGACGCAGGAACCAACGACCGAACCCAGGCAAACTGCGGTCCCTGAGCCGACGAAGACTCCTGTCACCGAAGACGATTCGGACGTCGCCAGCGGTCCAAGTTCCACGCAGGCCGAACCGACCTACTCGCCCGCTGAGCAGACTGCGGTGGCCCTTGGCGTCGGCGGCGGTGAAACCGATCCGCCCGGCACTGATGTGAACGCTGCCCAGGACGAACCGGCGGCAACCAACGCGCCAGTGATTGCCCCGCCGGATGCAACGGAAGCTCCGGCGACCGAGCCGACCACGGATCCGGCTGGCGCGGATGAACCTGCAGCCAGTGAAAACGCGCTTCCGGAAGACGAGGCGACCGAAACACCGGGCGACATCATCGAGCCAACCCAGGCGCCCGCCGAAAACACCGGCGTGCTCGACTTCGAGATCACCGATCTCCAGATGGGTGCATCACTGCCCGATCTGACGCTCGGCCCGTTGCAGGACGAACGCTGGGTGGTCGTGACGGTCGACGTCACGAACCCTGGTTCCAGCCCGGCTGTGCTCGATATGTCCCAGTTCAAGCTCGCGCGTGCTGAGGGAGAACCGCTCGATCTCGATTCCGCCACCGGCGCGGTCGCCGCATACCTTGGAATGACCGAGAACAATGGCGTGAATGACACGCGGGAGATCGGCCCCGGCGATCGCACGTCGGTCGTGCTGGTCTTCGTGCCACCCGCGGACGCGACCGGTCTCGCGCTCGACGCCGGAGAGGCGGAACTGCCTCTGGTGGCTGGCTCCACCGGGCAGAGCGGTGCTGGCACGGTCGCCGCGACAACCGAGCTCTCTGCTCAGCTGCTGGTCAACAATTTCAAGCAGTACTCGATCCTCACTCCAACCGCGACCCAAAACGCCAAGACGGCGCCTGCGTTCGCAAACCCGTGGGAGGCTGAGTGAGCGGCGCCTTTCGGGTTGCTCCAGCGATTCATTTCGGATACGGCGCCGCCGACCGAGCGGGAGCGTTGACGAGCGAGCTCGGCGTCTCCCGTGTGTTGATCGTTACCGATTCGGGCGTCCGGGCGGTTGGAATCTCCGGCCAGATCGAGGCCGCGCTCTCGGCGTCCGGCATCGCATTCGACATCTACGATCAGGTCAGCCCGAACCCGCGCGACTACGAGTGCCTTGCCGCGGCCGAACTGGCCCGCGCGACCGGCGCGGAAGCAATCGTTGCGATCGGTGGCGGCAGCCCGATCGATCTGGCCAAGGCCGCGGCTGGCCTGGCGACCAATAGCGGCACCGCGCTCGATTGGGTCGCCCCGCGCACGTTTGTCGAACCACCCCTGCCGCTCATCGCCATTCCGACCACAGCCGGAACCGGCAGTGAAGTCACCCGCAGCTCGGTCGTCAACGACACCACCCGGCAGATCAAAGTCTCCCTGCGTGACTGGGCGATCGCGCCAAGAATCGCCATCGTCGATCCGGGGCTCACGCTCGGCTTGCCGCCCCTGCTTACGGCCTCGACTGGTATGGACGCGCTGACCCACGCCATCGAGGCATACACCTGCACCCGCGGCACACCGATCAGCGACGGTCTGGCCTTGCACGCCATTCGCCTGATCGGTCCGAACCTGCCGATCGCCGTGGCGGACGGATCGAACACCGCCGCGCGCGAGCAGATGATGCTTGCCAGCACCATCGCCGGCATGGCGTTCAGCAATGCCGATGTCGCCGCGGTGCATTGCATCGCGGAAGCGCTCGGCGGCCGTTACGACACTCCGCACGGCATCGCGAATTCGACCTTTCTCCCCTGGATCTTCGCGTTCGACGCCCCCGCCGATCCGAAACGCCATGCCGATGTTGCGGTCGCCCTCGGCGTGGCCACCGAGGACGACGAGTTGGGGTACGCGGCCGAGCAGGCATCCCGGTATCTGGTCGATTTGGCGCAGCGGATCGGCATTCCGCGCTTCCGCGAGTTGCCCGGCGTGCGGGAAGACGACTTTCCCTGGATCGCGTCCGCGTCGGTCGCCAACCTCTCCAATGCCAGCAACGCTCGCGTCATGGACGAAGCCGACTACCTCGGGGTATTGGAATCAGCCTGGAACGCGTGAGAGCGCCATACGCCCGGAGTCATGTGAAGCAGCACCGGGAAGCACGGTCGAATGGTTCGTTCGGGGGATTCTGGGCGCCAAACACGGGATTCCTGCCCTGTCGTCTGTTGATCCCCTATCACGCATATGCTGAAAACCGCTAAACTCTTCCGACGCATCGGAGGTTTCGTGTGAGCTCTATGGAAGAAACAGTGATCGACCAAATCGAAGAAAAGCAAATGGAACCGGTCGACGAGGAAGCTGTCGCCGAGATTGCGGAGCAGAATTCCCTCGCGGCGGAGGTCGAGGCTCCTGTGTCGTCCAGTGAAGCCGAGGAACCAGCGATTGTCGTCGAGGAAGTCGACATCGAGACGATCGAGGTCGAGCTGCCGGAAGCGCCTGAGTCGATTGCGCCGGACGCCGAAATTGCCGCGGATGATTCCGCAGTGGCCGAATCCGAGGCGCCGGTAGGCGAATCGGTGGCCGCGGCCGACCTGATTGCCGCTGATGCGATCGTCGCGGCGGCCGAAGCCGATGCGGCTGCGGCCGAGGCTGAGGAGCCCGTCGTGCCGGTGGAAGTCCTCGCCTTTGGCTTCATCGACCAGAAGCGCAGGATTCACCAGAACACGACCGAACACTACCGCGGGCATGTCGTTGGCACGGCCTACGACAATCCAGAGAATCAGATCGCCGAGCTCGAAGCAGCATTCACTCAGTTCAGCAAAGACGCCGATCTGATCGAGTCGGATGCCGAGACCGCCAAGAACAAGGTCGGTATTCTCGGACGCATCCGCAAGCTCAAGGCAAGCGCTGGAAAGGCCGACGCGCTCGGCGATTTCGATGCGCTCTTCGCTCGGCTGCGCGCGCTGGAAGCCAAGCTGGTCGAGGAGATCGAGGCCAAGAAGCTTTCCAAGGAAGCGCTGATCGCCCGTGCCGAGGAGATCAAGGAATCGACCGACTGGCGCGTCACCGGCGAAGCCTACAAGGCCCTCTTCGAAGAATGGAAGCAAGTCGGCGCCACCGGCAAGGAGTCGGACGATTCGCTCTGGGCCCGCTTCATCGCCGCGCGCGAGTACTTCAACCAGCGGCGTTCCCAGCACTTCGAGCAACGCCAGGAGCAATGGGGCGCCAACGCTGCGCTCAAACAAGAACTGATCGTCAAAGCGCATGAGCTGAGCACCTCGGATGACTGGCGCGGCACCAGCGAGGCGTTGCGCAACCTCTTTGCCGAGTGGAAAAAGGTCGGCAGCGCTGGGCGCCAGCAGGACGAAGAGCTCTGGAAACAGTTCCGCGAGGCGCAACAGCATTTCTACGATCGCCGCACCGCTTTCTATGAGGACAACAAGTCCCGCAAGGAAGCCCTCGTGGCGCGCGCCAGGGAACTCTCCACATCGGAGGATTGGGAAGCCACCTTCGAAGAGATGAAGAGCATGATGGCCGATTGGCGCACGGTCGGCACTGCCGGCAACCGCGACCTCGACAACCGGCTCTGGGATCAGTTCCGCGGCGCGCAGAACGCCTTCTTCGACCGCCGGTTCGAGTCGCAGTCCAAGCGCGAGCAGGAAGCCCGCGAAGCCGTCAAGGGCAAGGAGCAGATCGTCGCCGCTATCGAGGCGCTGGCCTACTCTGGCGACCCAGTCGCCGCGCAGGACGAAGCCACACGTCTCAAGAGCGAATACGACGCGCTTCCGGCAATTCGCAAGGATCGGCAGGACCAGCTCGACCGCCGCGTGCGCAAGGCGCTTGGAGACATCAAGGTCAACGCCGCTGCCGAAGGCGCGCGCCGCGCCGTCACCTGGGAAGGGAAGATTCGGGAAGCGCTCTTCAAATCGCGAGAGCAGCTCGATGGTCTGAAGAACAGCGTCGCTGCCAACCAGCAGGCGCTCGCTGCCGCCCAGGCCGATCTTGCCACGGCATCAGGAGACGAGGCCACCGTCCTGCAGGACACCATCTCGGCCCTGCAGGAGTCGATCGCCGACAACAACGCCGAAATCGACCGGCTGGAAGCCTCCATCTCCGACATCGAGGAATCGCTGCGGTAACCGCACAGGTCGAAATGCGAGTGCGAACGGGTTCAGTACGACATATGCTGAACCCGTTCGCTTTGCCCGCACCACCCGCTCGACCGTCGATCATCACCGTCGATTTGCCCATCCTCCCGTACCCGACCGTCGCGCAGGGCCACCGCACCCTCACCATCCTCGAAAGGGACTCTCACACATGCAATTTGGATTCATGAAACTCACCCGCCTTCCCTACGCCGATCTGCAACGCGATGTGCAGGAAGCGGAAGCGATGGGTTTCGACAGCGCCTGGATCGACGATGACCTCTTCACCCCGAGCTACGCCGATTTCGACGTCTGGTCTGTGCTCGGCGGCCTGGCGGTCGCAACCGAGCGCATCCGGCTCGGCACCCTGGTCACAGTGCCCACCTTTCGTATTCCCTCGGTGATGGCCATGCAGGCTCTGACCATCGACCAGATGTCGAACGGGCGGCTGGAAGTGGCCATAGGAGCCGGTGGCGCGGCAGAAGGGAATCCGGCCATCGGCGCCGAGCCGTGGTCTCCGCGTGAGCGTTCGGATCGCTTCGGGGAGTTCGTGGAAATCGTCGCGCATATGCTGCGGGGCGAGCCGATCGACTACGCGGGGCACTACTACGGCGCGCAGGTCGACTTCGTCACCCCGCCGGTTCAGCGTCCACGGCCGCCGCTCACGGTTGCCGCCCACGGACCGCGCGGTATGCGCTACGCCGCCCGCTTCGCCGAAGGCTGGAACACCGTGGTCAACATGCACGAGCCGGGGAAGGAAGACACCAATCCCCCGGTCGATCTGGCCGCAGCGGTCGCGAAGCAGAAAGACCTCTGCGACAAATTCGACGCCATTTGCCGTGAAGAGGGTCGCGACCCCGCCACCGTGCGCCGCAGCATCCTGCTCGACCGTGCGCTGGTCGATCCATGGTCGTCGATCGATGCCTTCGATGAGTTCGTCGGTTCCTTCGCGGAAATCGGCATCGACTTGATCGCCTTCTATTGGCCGCCGCTTGGCAACACGATTCCCGACCCAACCGGCAAACCGCTCGGCCCTCTCGGCCGCGTTGCCGATATCCCCGTCTCCGCCGAACAACGCCGCGCCTTCGAACGCGTCGTCGCGGCACGCGTCTCGAACCGCTGACCCCACACGCCATCATCCCGGGCCTACCGAGGGATCTCGTATCGCCCCACCGTCATCCCGAGCTTGCCGAGGGATCTCGTGTTGTCCGAAGCTCGGCCTCCACATCAGGGACCGTGTCGCCGAGACAAGAGATTCCTCCACTTCGTCGGAATGACGCACCCCACCGTCATCCCGAGCGTGCCGAGGGATCTCTTGTTGTCCGAAGCTCGGCCTCCGGCGCGGAACCTCGTCGCCGGGATCCAGAGAGATTCCTCCACTTCGGTCGGAATGACGAATACACCCCACCGTCATCCCGAGCTTGTCGAGGGATCTCTTGTTGCCCGAAACCCGGCCTCCGGCGGACCTCGTCGCCGAGAACAAGAGATTCCTCCACTTCGGTCGGAATGACACCGGTCGATGACGAATACACCCCATCGTCATCCCGAGCCTGTCGAGGGATCTCTTGTTGCCCGAGACCCGGCCTCCGGCGCGGAACCTCGTCGCCGGGATCCAGAGAGATTCCCATTCGGCTGCGCTCAGGGCGGGCTCTCCACTTCGGTCGGAATGACGAATACACCCCATCGTCATCCCGAGCTTGTCGAGGGATCTCTTGTTGCCCGAAACCCGGCCTCCGGCGCGGAACCTCGTCGCCAGGATCCAGAGAGATTCCTCCACTTCGGTCGGAATGACGAAGGGCGCGCGGAATGACAAGGGGCGGTCGGAATGACGAAAGGCGCGGTCGGAATGACGAAGGGCGCGGTCGGAGCGACAAAGGGACGTAGCCCTCCTGCATGAGGCGGGGACATCCACTTTCGAAACACCGGACCGCTGGCCGGAAACAGATCGAACAAGCCCAGCGGTCGATGACATCCGGCCATCGACACGTCTCCGTCCTGCGTAGTGGGCCCTGCGGCAACCGGATGCCGTTGTCGGCGGTAAACTGGCAGCATCGCAAAGCTCAGCCGATAGCTGGCCGTTCAGGTGCTCTTGACGCGGTCCGGTTGCCAGACTTCGCTGGAGTGACGGCACAGCGCCGGCACGTCAGCATGGTTTGCGCTTGGCAACGCATGCGGGTCGGTGCGTGACAGACGGACTGCATGTGCCACGTTCCGATCCGCGACGGCCCGTCAGGTGAGGAGACATGCAATGGGCCAGATGCGTTTCGGGGTCATGAACTTTTGCCGGAGCCCGTATCGGGAACTCGTTCAGCGCATTCGCCAATTCGAGAGCATGGGGTTCGACAGCGCCTGGGTCGACGACGACGTGCTCACGCCAGCCTATGTGGATTACGAAGCGTGGACGCTGCTCGGCGCGCTGGCGGTCGAGACCAGGCGCATTCGGCTCGGGACCATGGTAACCGTGCCCCCGTTCCGGTTCCCGGCGGTATTGGCTGTCCAGGTCCATACAGTCGACCATATCAGCGGAGGGCGCATCGCGATCGGTCTGGGCGCCGGTGGCTATTCGAACAACTATGGGGCACTCGGTTACGACGACTGGGATCCGCGGGAACGCGCAGAACGGCTGGAAGAGTATGCGGCGATTCTTTCCCCACTCCTGCGGGGCGAGCAGGTCAGTTTCTCGGGCCGCTACTACACCGTGCGGGACGCCCAGGCAGGACAGCCGGTTCGATCCAGTCGACCGCCCTTGATCGTTGCCGCCCATGGCGAACGCGGACTCCGGACTGCTGCTCGCCACGCCGACGGATGGAACACGCTCGGCGGGCAGGCATATCCGGCCGCCCGGGATCCATCGGCGCGCATCTCCCTTGCAGAAGCAGTTGCCAGCACGAAGCGGCTCAGTGACCGTCTGGACGCAATCTGTGAGGAAGAGGGACGCGATCCCCGGAGTATCACGCGCAGCGTATTGGTCTATCGGACCCTCGACGATCCGCTCGCCTCGCTGGACGCATTCGATGAGTACGTTGGCGCATACCAGGAAATAGGTATCGAGGAAGTGATCTTCTACTGGCCTCCGCTCGACAATCTCTTTCCCAAGTCGGGAGAGGGCGTCGGGGGTTTCAGCTCTATTCCACTCGACACATCGCAGATCAACGCCTTCGAGCGGATTGTCGCCGGCCGGATCTCCAACCGCTGAGAGAGACGCAACGCGCAATATTCGTTACTCTGATTCCAGGCACTCTACGGTCCGATCTGCCGAAGAGACTCCTTCATGGCCGGAACATGGCGGGACACGAACACGGTGCGCTAACAACGAACGGGCGGAGCTCGCACAGAGACCGTGCAACCGGTAGTCCCACCGGGGGAAGCGATTCCGGCTGGCAGGGGATGTCGAGTTTCCCCGTTCCTCGCACCATGCTGATCGGCCGGGAGCAGGAACGGGCATGGATACGGCGAGCGATTTGCCAGGAGCGCTCGCCACTGATCACGCTTACCGGGCCCGGTGGTGTTGGCAAGACGCGCCTGGCCATCGCGGGAGCGGGAGATGCGCTCCGGTCCTTTTCCGACGACGTTCACTGGGTCGACCTGGAAGCCATTCGCGATCCCGTGCTGATCGAGCCATCCGTCGCGATGTCCTTTGGGATCACGCTGCCGCATGGGCGACCAGCGAGCGAAACGATTGCCCAGGCCCTTCGTAACCGAACATGTCTCCTGGTCTTGAACAATTGCGAGCATTTGATCGAAGCGTGTGCCGGCATCGTGGCAGATCTGCTCGTTCGGTGTGGCGGACTGCACGTGCTTGCCACCAGCCGCGCTCCACTGCGTATTCGCGCGGAGCGCGTTTTCCCGGTGAATCCGCTTTCGCCTCCGGCAGCATCGAGTCTGTTCATCGAACGCGCCCAGGCTGTGCGCCCCAACTTCGAGATCGAGATCGACGACGCGCAACGGCGCGACATCTCCGAGGTCTGCGATCGGCTGGACAACCTTCCGTTGGCGATCGAGCTGGCAGCGGCCCGTTGCAGAACGCGCTCGCCGGAAATGCTGCTGGCCGAGATACCAAATCGGCTCGATTGGTTGGGCGATGGTCCGCGGGATCTTCCCGATCGGCAACGCACCATGCGCGACACGATCGCATGGTCCTACGATCTGTTGCGCCCACCCGAACAAGGGCTGTTCCGGCGCTTGTCGGTTTTTGCGGGTGCATGCGCTCCCCCAGCGATCCAACGGCTCTGCGAGCGGGTTGATGGCTCAACGTGTGACCCCATGCCGGCCCTGACCGAGTTGGTCGATCAAGGCTTGCTCTATCAAACAGAATTCAGTTCGACTCCTCGATTTGCAATGCTCGAGTCGATTCGGGCATTTGGAATCGAGCAGCTCACCGCATCGAACGAAGCAGCTGTCATCGAGGCAGCGCACGCTGAGCACTTTCTCGATCTCGTCGAAGACCTTCATCCGAACCGCATCGATCCGCTCGAGCGTGTCGATTCGCGGATTCAACGCCTGGAGATCGAGCTCCCAAACGTACGGTCCGCGCTCGACTGGTTCGAACGGCACGGAGATGACCTCCGCCTCTTGCGCATGACTGGCGCTCTGGCAGTGTATTGGCACGCGCGCACCCATTTTCAGGAAGCGCGGCGCTGGCTCGAACGTGCGATCGCAATGAGCGAAGACGCGGCGACGGTTCACCGAGCACGCGCCCTCACCGGACTTGCCCTCATTTTGTGGGCAGAAGGCGCGTATGACGAAGCAGCCGTCATGGCCAATAGAGGTCTTGCCATTGCCGAACGCTTTGGTGACCTTGAGGTGATCGCCAATGCACGGCACGTGCTCGGCATGATCGAGGAAATTCAGGACCACTGGGAGGACGCTCGCGTTCACCTTGTGCGCGTGCGCGACGAATGGCACGCGCTGGGTGCGTCAGTTGAAGAGGCGTGGGCCGGTACCTTGCTCAGCCGTGTTGCGTTGGGACAAGGCGATCTTCCACTGGCCGTCCAATGCGCGGAAGATGCAGCGGAGTTGTTTCGCGCGGCTGGATATCCCAGTGGCATCGCGACCGCGCTCAGCCGATTGGCGGAAATTTCCCGCGCCAGAGGGCACGATCGAAACGCCGCCGCTGCTTTCCACGAGGCCCTGCTTCTCTGGTTCGATGCCGGAGAGCGCTGGCTCATCACGCTGGCGCTTGGCGGCCTGGCCGATCTGGCCGCAATGCACGGACAACCACGAACAGCAGCCAGCCTGGTCGGATTTCTCGATGCGCTGGCCCGGGAACACGGGGCGCCTCTCCTGTCGGCTGCACGTCTCAGCCGCGACCGGGCGCAGCGGGTAGCGACTATTCATCTCGGCGAAGAGATTGCATCTGAATACATCCAGTCCGGTCAGTCGATGACACTCGCTGCAGCCGTCGAACAAGCGTCGGCCGTCTCGGTTCCTCGTGTCGTCCAGCGCCGGCCGGCGGCCACTGGTGAGTTGACAGCCAGAGAGCGGGAAATCCTTCAACTAATGGCCGCAATGCAGACCGATCAGGAGATCGCCGAGCTTCTCTCCCTCAGCCGGCGCACCGTGAGCGGTCATGTTGCCCACATTCTTGCCAAGCTGGACGCGCCCAATCGACGTGCAGCCGTCGCCCGGGCGCGTGCGCTCGGATTGTTGGTTGGTCCGGGCGCATAGTCCAGGCGGTTCACGGCCGACGGCGTTGGTCCCGAGTCCTATGCGGTTGCATCCATGCGAGCGACGAGGCGCGGACACTCCGCAGGACCCCTCCCCGTTCCGAGATGCCTTGAAACCACGTATGTTCTCCGGAGGAAAAGCGCCGTTTCTCGTCGTAGCGTGATTACGTCCATTCGAAGTGGACCCAGCGCACCGCATTGGGCGGCCGTTGGCAGCGCGAAGCGATTACAGGAAGCGAGGAATGGAATGCTCAGTGTACGGAAGCTCGCGGCAATCATCGCGGTCGTTGTGATCGTTGGAGGCATCGCCATCAGCGGGATGCGCGATCTCCAGACCTCCGCTCAGGATGCAACGCCCGCTTCACTCGAGGGCCATCCCCTGATCGGAACCTGGATGGTCGATACCGACATTGCCACCGACACAGATCTCCCGGAGGTCGGCATTTTCACCTCGGACGGTTCGGTCTTCGGTTTGGGCGCCACCCGTTGGGTTTCCGGCGCCTGGGAAGCAACCGATGGCTCGACTGGATCGGTGACGATGGCTGGTGTGTTTGCCGCCGATGGAGGCGGCTACGCCGTACTTCGCGGACTCCATGTGGTCGATGAGACCGGCAACGCGTGGTCCTGCGACTGCACCTTCACCATCGTCGCGCCGGACGGCTCTGTCGTGGCCTCTGGCATGGCAACCGCGCATGCGACGCGACTTCCAATCGAGTCAGCTGATGCGGTTGGTTCGCCGCTCGCGGGCTTCCCCACCTGGACGCCCGCAACCGAGGCCACGCCGGCCGCGTAGTCACACCACTTGAACGGCGGAGATCGGTCTTGCACCGGTCTCCGCGCCGGTTCTCGTATCCCGGAGGCGTCCCATGGCCGACTTTGTCATCGATCCGTCACGCACGGCGCTCCTGACCATCGATTTTCAGAATCTCTTCGTCGAGGGACAACTGGCCGCGCCCGATGGCCTGGCGACCCTCGAACGAACGAACCGATTGGCGGCGAGCTGCCGGATGTTTGAGGTGTTGGTCATCCACACGAGGCATGTGCTCCGTGCTGATGGTTCGAATATGGGAATCCTGGGCGAACTCTCCGCCGCGGTGCGGGCCGGGATACTGAGCGACGGTGGTCATGCAACAGCCTGGCATCGTGACCTCGTCGTCGAACCGGGTGATCTGCTGGTGGAGAAACCACGCTATGGCGCCTTCCACGGCACTGATCTGGAATTGATCCTGCGGAACAAGCAGATCGATACCGTCATCGTCGCAGGGATCGCCACCAACATTTGTTGCGATACGACCGCCCGTGAGGCAGTCGCGCGCGATTTTCGCGTGTTCTTCCTGAGCGACGGCACGGCCACAGGCGAAACGGCCGGTCTGTCAGCCAGCTCGATGCAGGCAGCAACACTGGCGACGATCGACGACGCGTTCGGGTGGGTGCTTTCCACCGATCAAGCCATCGAAGCGATCGCCGCTGGCGCCAGAACCGGCGCGGCCAGCGTCGTCGGCGCTACTCCACCACCCATTTGCGCCACGGCATCGCCACCCGTTCGAGCACCGCAATCGCCCCAAACAACCCGATGGCCATGAGCGCCAGAACCAACACACAGGCAAAGACCAGATCCGTCTTGAGCGATGCGCTGTAGAGCGAAATGGCATGACCCAACCCGGCGCTCGATCCGGCCGATTCCCCGATAACCGCGCCGATCACCGCCACCGCCATACCGATCTTCGCTCCGGAGAAGAACGCCGGCAGTGCCGAAGGCGCTTCCACCAACCGGAATTGCTGCCAACCGTTCGCTCCCATCGTGCGCAGCAGATCGAGTGTTTCCCGGTCGGCGGAACGCAGGCCGTCCACCAAACTCACCACAATCGGGAAAAACGAGATCAGCGCCACCATCACCACTTTCGGCATGATCCCGTGTCCGAACCAGATCAACAGCAACGGCGCCAGCGCCACCAGCGGAATCGCCTGGGTCGCCACGACGAGGGGGTAGAGCGCCCGCTCGAGCACCGTCACCCGCTCGATCGCCACTGCCACCGGAATGGCGACCAGCACGGCAACGCCAAATCCGACCAGCACCTCTTGCAACGTCACCCAGGCATCGCTACGGATCGATTGCCAGTTATCGACGAGCGCATGCCACACCGCGCTTGGGGCTGGCAGATACCACTGCGGCGTGTCGCGCCAGCGGACCCAGAACTCCCACGCCAGCAGCAGGAGCCCGATCAGACCCAACGGCAACAACCAGCGGCCGACCCGGCTCATCCACGATTCACCCTGGACGGGCGTTTCCTCGTTCATCAGGCGGACTGCTCGTCGATCAACCCCAGCTCGCCGAGCAACCGGATCCGCATCTCGTTGAATTCCGGCGAGGTGAGGAAGGCGCGCGGCCGCGGCCGTGGGGTATCGATGGTCTCGACATATCGAACGGTCCCCGGCCGTTCGGAGAGCACCAGGATGCGGTCCGCGAGAACGATCGCTTCTTCGATATCGTGTGTCACCAGCACCACCGTGCGGGGATGCTCGGCCAGCAGCGATTGGAGCCATGCCTGGCTCGTCGCGCGGGTCATGGCATCGAGCGCCCCGAACGGTTCGTCCAGGAGCAGGGGAGACACTCCAGGCAGCATGGTGCGCAGAAACGCCACCCGTTGCCGCATCCCTCCCGAGAGTTGCGCCGGATAGCGCTCCTCGAAACCCTGCAATCCAAACGCGGGAAAGCTCTCCATCGCAATCTGCCGTGCCTGCGACCCTTCGATCCCCCGGACTTCCAACCCGAGCGCGGCGTTCTGCAACGCGGTGCGCCAGGGGAGCAGCAGATCGCGCTGATGCATATAGGCGGTTTTCCCCAGGCGTCCTGCCGCGTCGGTCGATCTGCCGTTCAACCGGACCTCACCGCTGTCCGGCGACAGCAACCCGGCCAAAATATCCAGCAAGGTCGTCTTGCCGCTTCCCGAAGGTCCCACGATTGCGACGAACTCGTTGGTCTGCACGGAAAACGAGACATCGCGCAGCACCTGTAGGCGGCGCCGATCCTCGACGAAGGTCGCCGAGAGATCGACGACTTCGAGCGCGGAACGAGCAGGATCTTTGGTCGCGTCGGGCACAGGACTTTCCGGCTGGGTGCGAGAACCTCCCGTCTGGGGAGGCGGAACCGCGATTTTACCGGGATTTGCCCACGCTTCCACGTGCGAACACGTCCTCACACAGATATCCGACTGTTTTAGTATGATATCTGTCGCTACGCGGATGCCCTTGGCGCCGCGACCGGTAGAGCTCGAAAGGACAGTTCGTGACCCTGCGTATCGATTCGACCGTTTCTCGCCGTGCCATGCTGGGCGGCATGAGTGCCCTGGCTGCCGCCGCGGTGCTGACGCCACGATCCGGCGCTCAGGACGCGTCCCCAGCCGCCGGCGAATGGGCCTATACCGACGTCCTTGGCACGACCGTGACCCTCCCGGAAGCCCCGGTGCGCATCGTCGCGAACATCGTCACGGCCGCCGCGCTTTGGGATCTCGGGATTCATCCGGTCGGCGTGTTCGACTGGACCGTCTCGAACTACCCCGACGGCAACCATATCGCCTGGGGCAATATCCCAGCCGACCAGGTCGTCAACGTCGGCAATGCCGATGGCAACATCGAGCCGGAAATGCTCCTCACGCTCGATCCGGATATCGTCCTCACCCAGACCTTCGACCGCACCGATCCGGCGCAAACCAACGGCGTTCCGCCCGATCTGCTCGAGCAGATCGATGCAATCGCGCCGGTGCTGGTGGTGACCGATATGGCTCCGACCGATGTGCTCGTCGATCGTCTGGTGCAGTTGGGTAGCTCCCTCGGCGCGGACCTGGACGCACCCGAGATAACCGCCGCGCGCGAGGCCTACGAAGCCAAGATCGCCGAATTCCAGCAGGTTGCCGCCGAGAAATCCGACGTGGCGAATCTCTTCGCCAACTTCGGCGCCGATCTCATCTATGTCGGCGGACCAAAGGACGTCTCCGAGTTGCAATGGCTCACCACCCTCGGCCTGAATTTCATCAATGCCGATTCCGAGATGGCGACCGAGTTCTGGGAAGAGCTGAGCACCGAACAAGCGATGCGCTACCCGGCGGATGTCATCTTCTCCGACGTCTATAGCGAATTGCTCACCGCCGAAGACCTGGCGGGCGAGCCGGTCTATGCCGTCATGCCCGCGGTTGTCGCCGGTCAGGTCGGTCTCTGGAACCGCGACTTTCCGGTCAGCTACGCCGGCGCCACCGCTTTTCTGGAAACCATCCTCGAAACCCTCCGCACCGCCGAGAAGGTGACAGACACAGCAACGCCGGCAGCCTAACTCGGGTCCTGTGTCCAGAGTCCAGGGTCCAGTGCTCGACGCCTGGACCCAGTTGCTTTGCACTGGACATCGGACCCTGGACACTGGACCATTCCCTCGATGCGGTAGACTGGCCGCTCGTTACCGGCGAGGGTTGCCGGTGCTCACGATTCTGGCCCGAGCTCCGACTGCAATGTCGCTTCCCATGCAACGTCAACCGTCCGCGGCGGTCATGCTTCAGCCTCGACATGCCCATGTGGTCGAACGGTTGGCCGCGGCATTTTCCGATGCCGGATACGAGCTCTCGCTGGTTGGCGGCATCGTGCGGGATGCGCTGCTCGGCTTCCAGGTCAACGATCTCGATCTCACCTCGAACGCGACTCCGGAACAGCTGAAAACCCTCGCTCCGGCCGTCGGCGCGTCCTCCATCTACGATATCGGGGAGAAGTTCGGCACCATCGGGTTCGTCTTTCGGGTCGAAAGCGACGACGAACCGATTCCGGTCGAAATCACGACCTACCGCTCCGAGCATTACCCTGACCAGACGCGCCATCCCCAGGTCGACTTTGGCGCCGACCTGATCGGCGACCTGGCCCGGCGCGATTTCACCATCAACGCCATGGCCGTCGACGTGCTTACCGGTGAGCTGATCGACCCCTTCGGGGGGCAACCCGATCTGCACCAGGGCATCATCCGTGCAGTCGGCGATCCGATTCAACGGTTCGATGAGGATCCGTTGCGTCTCTTGCGCGCTGCCCGTTTCGTCAGCCAGCTTGGTTTCATGATCGAGGTCGACACGCTGGATGCCATGCACGAAATGGCCCCCGAGATCGAGCGCATCAGCAAAGAACGGGTCTATGCCGAGCTCACCCGTCTCGTGACCGGCACCTATGCCTCCCATGCGCTCGAAACGCTGGCGCAGACCGGCTTGCTGGCGCTGACGATGCCCGGACTGGAACCGCTCTCGCTCGAGACGGGCGAACGCGGCTCGATTCATCGGGAAAAGGATCTCTGGGATCACACGAAAAAGGTCGTGGACAAGGCTCCGCAACGCCCGGTGGTGCGCTGGTCTGCCTTGATGCATGACGCCGCCAAACCGATGACGCGCGGTTACGATGCGCATGGCGAGATTCACTTCATCGGCCACGAGCGCGAAGGAGCCATCCTGGCGAAACAGGTGCTCGAAGGCTTGCACGCGGACCGCGCCACGGTGAACGCGGTCAGCCATATCGTCGAGCTTCATGGCCGCCCGGGCACCTATGAGCGCAGCTGGACCGATAGCGCCGTGCGACGGCTCATGCTCGATGCCGGTGACGAGCTGCACGATCTGCTGGATCTCGCCGCGGCCGATGTCACCTCCGCCCGCGCATTTCGCCAGCACGCCGCCGCGCAGCGTATCGCCGGGTTGCGGTCCCACATCGAGCGCCTGGAGGCCGAGCGCGAAGCCGATCAGTGGAAGAGCCCGCTCGATGGCGACGAATTGATGGCCGCGTTCGACCGCAAGCCGGGTCGTTGGATCGCCGAAATCAAGGATCATCTGCGCGAGCTGGTGCTCGATGGCGAGCTCGCTCCAGGCGACAAAGAGCGCGCCCTGGAGATCGCGCAGCGTCTGCTTGCCGATCGGGAGTGATCCTTCGGGTATCCTCTGTTGTCAGAATCGAACGGACGTCCCAGACGCTGGAAAAGGGAGCGCTTTCTTGGAAATCTACGATCACTCGGACAAATCGATGCAGGAACTGATGGCGCAGGAGACCCTGACGCCCAAAGAACTGGCGAAGCTGCTCAGCATCGACATCGATACGATCCTCACCGCCTGCTTCCGCGGTTCCCTCAAGTCTCATATCGTCGACCACGACGTCATCTCGATCGACCGCAAAGACGCCCTCGAATGGATGGCCAAAGGCCAGCCGTAAACGACCGGATTTGCAAGCTCGAGCGCTCATCACAGGGCGCCTAACGGGCGCCCTGCTCGCAAGCTGCGTACGGAGAACTTCGCAAGTGACCGGCGAGCGACCAGGCGCAGGCTATTGGCGGATTTCGGCTATGCTCATGCCAACGTAACCTGCATTCGAGAACTGGTGAGATGGAGCGTAGGACGACCGCTTTCCAGTCGCCGCAGCCCCAGCGTCTGGTTGGGCGAAACCGTGAAATCGCGCTCCTGAAGGGCGCGCTGCACGAGGCAGTGCGCGGTCACGGGCGCTTCATCTTGATCGGGGGGGAAGCGGGCATCGGCAAGACCAGTCTCCTACGGTCGCTCATGGCAACGGCACACGCGATGGGGCTTCCCGGCCTGCTCGGACAGTGCTTCGAATCGCTCGGCTCGACCCCATTAGCGCCCTGGATCGATTTGATCGCCGGTGTCGATCGCGAGCCCGACCCTGCGGAGGCCCGGGAAATCGAGCGAACGCTTCGAGGACTTCTGCAGCGTCCTAGCGTGCTTGCGCTGGAAGACCTCCATTGGGCCGATCGCGCCTCGGTCGACCTCCTTGCCCAGATCGCGCGCGGCATCGACGACTTCCCTGTCCTGCTGATCGGCACTTATCGCGATGTCGAGCTGGGAGAGCAGTCCGCTCTTGCCATTCGCCTGCCCGAAATTGTGCGTGAGTACCGTCCACTACGAGTGATGCCGAAGAAGCTCGATCGCGAAGCCATCGCGGACTTGATGGACGATCGGTATCCGGAAGGCGCGAATGCCTTGCGGCGAGTCGTGGATCTATTGGACCGCTATGCGGACGGAATTCCGCTCTTCATCGAGGAACTGCTGCTCACGCTCGAATTCCATGGCGTGTTGTCGAGCGGCGATGCGGAGGCTCCTGGCGGTGCCCTGGAGCTGCCCGCGGTCCCGCCGGTGGTGCAGCAAATAGTCGCCAACCACATTGCAACACTGAGTGACGCGACCGTTATGCAATTGCAGGCCGCCTCTGTCTTCGATGGGGTAATCCCGCTAGAACTCTGGCTGTCTCTGCTCGATCTCTCGGAAGACTCATTCGCCGCAGCAGTCGACGAAGCGCTTGCCGCGCGCCTCATCGTCGAGCTGCCGGATCTGAACGGATATGGCTTTCGCCATTCCCTGATTCGCGAGTCGTTTTACCGCCGCTTGAGTCTTCCGCGCCGTACCTTGCTCCATCGTCGGGTTGGTGAGTTACTCAGCCAGGGTATGGCTCCGGCAGGTGTCATTGCCGAGCAGTTTCGTTCGGCATCCGATCCGCGGGCAGGTGAGTGGCTGCTGCGTGCCGGGCGTGTCGCGCTAGCTGCCGATGCCGCCCCGGATGCCATCGCCCTTTTCGAGAAAGCGCTTGGCTCGCCCGGAGTCGCCGTCGAAGACTCGATACACGGTTGGCTCCTGCGAGAGCTCGCGGAATCGCACCGCTTTCATGCTCCGATGGACGGATTGCTGGCCGCCGGCAAAGCTCTGGCGATCGCCGAGCGTTGTGGTGATCGTGCTTTGCTGGTGGCCACTCGCTGGACCATGGCTCGGCTGCACGCGGTCATGGGCGAACCCGTGCTGGAGGCGATCCAATCCGCCTTCGATGCATGGGAGCTTCTGCCAAAGGAGGCAAGGGGAGATTTGGGAGACTCTGTTCCCAGCAATGTGCCGTCCCGGGGCGATCTGATTCAATGGAAGATGCTCTATGGTCGATATCGGGACGCGGCAGAAGCGGCGACTTCGCTCCTGGAGCAAGCCGTGGCAGAGCCCTCCGCCTTGTCGCCGCGAGAGCGCATTGCGGTCCTGATGGCGCTTGGCATTTCCAGCACCTTCCTTGGACACCCTCCCCGGGCGCGCGCCGCTTTGCGCGCGGCGCGCGACGTTGCGCGAGCGACCGGCAATGCGTTCGCCCGGGCCTGGGTGCTGAAATACGAGCTGCAGGACCTTGCGCTGACCTACTCCACGGACGATCTCGACGAACGGCAACGGCTCGTGGAGGAATACCGCATTGCCTTTGAAGAATCCGGCGGATTCTTTGCGCGCCAGACAAAGGATGCTCGGCAAAATCTCCTCCGCGTGCTCTATCTGGAGGGCGAATGGGACTTGGCAGTCGCTGCGACGTCGCGAGACCCCACGGCCGTTCTCTGGCGCCCCGAGGTCGATCTCGCACTCGAGCGAATTGATCTTGCGCGCGGCCGGTATGCGAGTGCCTGGGATCGACTGACGCCCTATCTGGCCGCTGGATCGTTGGGCACCCCAGATGGCAACCTGTATTTCGGAGTGATGTTGGCGCACCGGCGGCTAGCCGCCGAGCTCTCTCTGGTTGAAGGGGATCTCGATCGTGCCCGAGAATGGCTCGACGCGCACGAGCGCTGGGTGGAATGGTGTCAACACCTGCCCGAGCGCGCGCTGGGCGAAACGCTCCGAGGAGCATATTTCCGCGCTCTTGACGATGTCGATGCGGCCTCCGCTCACGCGAAGAGGGCCGTGGAGCTCGCCTCGTCTCCCCGGATGCCGCTCGCGTTGGCAGGGGCGCTGCGTCTGAGCGGCGTCGTCGCCACCGAGAGTGGCGATGAGATGGAAGCGCGTCGCTTCCTTTTCGATGCGTTCGAAATCGCAGAGGCGGCCCGTGCGAAGTACGAGCAGGCGCTTACCCAACTTGCAATCGCGCGGATGGAGATCCGATTCGGCGACCAGGAGCGAGCTGCCAAGCAAATCGACCAGGTCGAGGCAATATGCAAATCGCTGGGCGCTCGTCCGATCCTTGGACAGATCGAAACGATGCGTGCTGAAGTGACGTCGCATGTCGAGAATTTGAACGTCCGAGCCGGCGCAGGATTGCTGACCGATCGCGAATCTCAGGTGCTGACGCTCCTGGCGCAAGGTTTGGGGGACAGCGAGATCGGTCGACGATTGTTTATCAGTCCGCGAACCGTGGCCCGCCACTTACAGGCGATCTACGGAAAGCTCGATGTCCATTCCCGCACAGCGGCTATCGCGCGCGCCTCCGAGCTCGGACTTTTGTCGCGCTGATCGATGCTTCCGCTCATGCTATCCCCCGGCCCATTCGATGTATGGGCGAAATTGACCATACCGTCGGGTCAGCGTGCGCGCCCGCATTTGGGTAGTTCTTGCGATGGCGATCACCAGTCGCAGGGCTACCTTGAATCCAGGAATCCAGTGTTCTTGTAGTGGTGGGCGCTGGAAAGAATTTGGTCTGGGGACCGCATCGTGAATGGGAGTTCGATATGTACCGGTTGTATGTGGTGTTCGAGTTGTATCGCTATGAGCAGGAGTTGGTCGAGAAGCGTGCCATGCGCCGAGCAGCGCTGGACGAGGCGAAGCGCGGGAACCCGTGGGGCGAGGCACGTGACGAGAATTCCGGTCCTACGTTGAGCAAACGGCTTAACGAGGTCGTCGGCAGGTTGTCAGGGAGTCGGCTCCGAAAGGTGGAGCCAGCAGTCTAGAGATCTTATTGGTTTGCACGAAATGAATGGGTGAAGCATCGATATGGAGAGTAATAAGTTCGATCGATTCTCTCGTGTACTCGCTAGGCGATCGTCCCGTCGCCAAATGACCAGGATCGTCGGCGCCGGTGGCGTCGGAATGCTCGTTTCGAGTCGCGTCGGCTTGGACCGTGCCGCAGCGCAGATTGCCGAGTCGGTGTGCCGGATCGAGGTGAACGCAGCGGTGGTGGTCGGGAACGATCCGGGCCGCGACTGGTCGGGCGAAATCGAGCTGCGCATGCGTTCCGATGGGTCGATCGAGAGTGGTGTCCTTCATGCTCAGGGCGGCAATGCCATCGAAGTAGTTGGCGAACAATTGGGACACTCCCTGTCGCTTCGCGCCGGAGCGGGTGGCGATGCTCCGACGGTCTTCGCCGGCATTGGCAGAATGCCAATCGAGCAGTGCGCTGGGGCGGTCGATGGCACCTTCGCCGACACGAAGTCTGGCGAATTGGGAATTTGGACGGGCCGATTCATAGGACGAGCGTCTGAGGATTCAAAACCTGCCGGTGAAGGCGCTATCGTGGCAACGCCTGCCGGAACGGCGCTCGGCTCGGCCTGTGGCGAGCCGCTCTCGTGTCCAGACGAGTGGATGTGGGACGAAGCTGCGTGTGCCTGTGTCTGCCAATTCGGACTGGCAGAGTGCGGCGACACCTGTTGCCCCGAGGGAACGATCTGCGGTGCATCGGGTGAGTGCGTGTGCCGAACACCTGGAGACGAGAGGTGCGGCGGCGAGTGCTTTAGTCCCTGCACTGGAATTACATTCCGCAATCCGGAGACCTGCAACTGCGAGGACCCCTGTGCCGGGTATTCCTGCGCCCCGGGACAGGAACTGCGCCGTTCGAATGGCCAATGCGTTTGCCAGGACCTGTGTGAAGAAGCCATGGGGCCAAGCTGGGTGTTCTGCAATGACATGTGCCTTGACAGCCTGACGTTCCCATCCGATCCGAACAACTGCGGCTCGTGTGGAAATGTCTGCCCCCAGAATGCTGTCTGCCGATACGCCGAATGCGAATGTCAAGAGGGTCACATCTGGTGTCAGAATTTTGGAGCATGCATTCCCGGCGATAGTTGCTAGAGGCCAAAGGCGGACTGAGCTCCGCCGGCAAATTCACGTGTTCACGTGCGAAATGCTCGGACTACAAGCGTGAGCAGCAAATATATGGAGAAACTCTATGGAATCGAAAACACTCGAACGATGGTCGAAAGAACTTGCGAGGCGCAGCTCTCGCCGCGACATGACGAAGGCTGCAGGCATGGGTGGCCTGGGATTGATCCTCGCTGGGCTTATGCGCGGGCAACCGGGTGCGGCACAAGGCGATCTTCCCACGGAATGTGCGTTCGAAATCGAAGCGGCCGTCGCCACCGGTGACAACGCGGGAGCGGTCGCGCGTGGTCGGGTCAGTTTTGATCTGCAGAACGATTGGCGCTTCGAGAATGGTCGCTATGAGCCCGAGTTGGGCAAGCCGCTCGACCTCATTGGAACCGTGCGAGGCAACGCAATCGACCTGCGGATCGAGCGTCCCGATGCGCGCCCGATGATTCTTCATGGCGTGGGAGCCTTCCCGCTTTCCACATGCGTGGGGGATGTTGCGGGGAGTTTCGGTGACCTCGAGACTGGTGAGCTGGGCTACTGGCGTGGTTTCGATCTTGTAAAGGGAGACGGCAACGCGACCACTTAGAGGGACGCCGGAGCGACTGTCGCGGCAACCGCAACATCGTCCGGCGGATCGTCGACCTGCTCTGGGTCACCCGACGGTCCTGCGCCGTCATGTCCATTGTCCACACGGTGGGATGAGGCGCAGTGCGCGTGCGTCTGCGACGATGGAATGCTCACGTGCGGAGAGGGAGATTCTACATATTGCTGCCCGGAAGGTCAGGAATGCACCAACTACGGAGTGTGCACCTGCATCGAATCCGATTTGCAAGCTTGCGGCGGGAGCTGCCATTCACTCTGCGTCGGCCTCGAAGTGCGCAACTGGGACACATGTGCGTGCGTGCATGCATGCCCCGATCTGCAATGCGGTCCAGGATTTGAGCTCCGGTTCGACAGTGTCAACTGCTATTGCCGCGATCTTTGCTGGGAGCAAGCCCCTGCTGGGTACGTCTACTGCAACGGAATTTGCGTCGATAGCGCGCTCTATTCGACCGATCGATTCAACTGTGGCGGCTGTGGAATCCAGTGCGCGCAAAACGAACACTGCGATGCAGGCGCCTGTGAGTGCGACGAAGGCTTCACATATTGCCATCGATTCGATGCGTGCGTCCCGGGCGACTTATGCTGAAAATTGGGCTCGGAATCGGACCGTCGTTATTCAGGAGCGATACCCCAGCCGCTCACTTATTGCGGCGGCAGCCCGGCGCACGCCCGGGGCGATGCGTGGAATCCGGTCCTCGGTCATTCGGATGGTCGGACCGGAAACACTGATCGCCCCGACACATGCTCCGGTATGATCGAAAACAGGCGCCCCGACACACCGGGCGCCTGTCTCGATTTCCTCGTCATCGACGGAATAGCCTCGAAGACGGACCGAGTCCAGCTCGCGTTCGAGCGGGATTGGGCTGGTAATCGTTTGTGGCGTCTTCGGCAGCAAGACGAGCGAATCGATCTGCGTTCGCCGGTCGCCGCCCCAACTACTCGCGATCAATCAAGTGAGAGATGGAACCAGTGTCGATTGCAGACTGAATTCACAGTGCGGTAAGAGAGATTGGCCGCCCCGTTGCCCAAAGAAGGCATCCGTGGACTCTTCCTGCTCATCGTCATCATCCTGCAAAGCCGACTCACAAACACAGCTCGCGTCACGCGCTCGATGTAGGAGGGGTCATTCTTTGCGGCTGGCGGTTGGCGCTGGCCGAGTTCCCTTCTTCCCGTGAAAGCCAATCTGTGCTCGAGCTACGCGGTGAACCCCAACACCAGGGTAATCACCAGCCACTGCGCCATCGGAGCCGGAAACGTCCCCCCCGGCCAACGCCGCAATCCCCGGCAGACCAACGCCACCAACAAGCCAGCCGTCAGTCCGGCCGCAAACGCGATCGCCAGATTTCCGCCCTCAGCGCTCGCGCCCACCCGCAGCACATCCCCAAATCCCCAGGACACCGCGAAGAGCGCCGTGCCGATATCGATCCCGCGAACTCCGCGTTCGAACCCGAGCGGCACGATCCAGAAATTGATCGCGTGATACGCCGATGTCATGAACAACCCAAGCAGCGCGATCTTGACGACCTCATCGACCGGGCCGGCCAGCAACCGCGCGCCCAGCATCATGACCGGCACACCAATCAACAGATAGCGCGCCTGCTTGGCGATCCCGCCCGGCGCGTCTGGCACCCTGAGCGATGGCAGTGCGGTATCTTCGATCCCTCGCGCGGCTGCTCGGCGGATATACGCTAGCGCCAGCACTGTCGCCAGCAGCGGTCCCGCCAGCCGCCCGATGTACCAATCCCAGGGCGTGTCCTCCACGGCCACTTGCGGCGCGGCGAAGACCGCCACCAGCAACGGCCAAACCGCATGTTGCACGATCGTCAGATTGAACCAGCGGTAGATCTTCTTGAGGAATTGCAGACTCCCGCCCTGCAACGCCCGTCCAAAGATCCCCGGCTCCGACGGCGCCGGATGATTCATCCCCATCGCCGCCTCCGGCTCGCACCTCTATCTCCGCCAGCCTCGTCCGAGAACGCAGGAAACCCTTCGCTTCGCCCAGCACAACAAACAGGGGCAGCTTCGAACACCAAAAGCTGCCCCATGAATACTGCCGTTCTGCCTGCCGCCTGCCGCGTGCTGCCTGCTAGAGAACCAGCCGCAACGGCTTCTCCAGATACCCCTTCACCGCCTGCAGGAAGAGCGCGGCTTCGGCGCCATCGGAGATGCGATGGTCGGCCGAGAGGGTGATCTTCATCTTGTACGCAACCGCCAGTTCGCCGTCCCGAATGACCGGAACCTCGCTGATCGAACCGATCGCCAGGATCGCCGCTTGCGGCGGATTGATGATCGCCACGAATTCGGAAACGTCGTACATCCCCAGGTTGGAGATGGTGAACGTGCCGCCCTGGTATTCCTCCGGCAGCAGTCCGCCTTCGCGCGCGCGTCCGGCCAAATCCTTGGTCATCTTCGCGATCGTGCCAAGCGAGAGCTTGTCCGTGTCCGGCAGGAAGGGCGCAATCAGCCCGTTCTCGATCGCGACTGCAATATTGATGTCGATATTCGCGTGATCGAAGAGCGTCTCGCCTTCGAGACTCGCGTTCAGGTTCGGGAAATCGCGCAACGCCAATGCGGCAGCCTTGACGACCAGATCGTTGAACGACACCTTGGACGCCTTGTCCTCGATTTCGCTGTTGATCATCGCCCGGAACTCGCGCGCTTCGGTCATGTCGACCTCGGACACAACGTAGAAGTGGGGGATGGCCGCCTTGGATTCGGCCATCCGTTTGGCAGTCGTCTTGCGGATTCGGCTCTGCTCCCGCGCGATGCCGGCCGGACGTGTGCCACCGCCAGATGCAGCTACCGCTGGGGCTGGCGCCGCCGCGGGGACCGTGGCCGGAGCCGCCGGAGCGGGCTTGGGCCGCGCGCCGGTCAGATAGGGCGCCAAATCGTCCTTGATGATGCGTCCACCCGGACCGGTGCCCGGAATGCCGGAGAGATCGATATCGTGCTCGGCGGCTAGCCGCTTCACCAGCGGAGACGCGCGCAGCTTCTCGCCGTCTGCGCGTACTGGCGCGGTGGGCGTCGGTTCGGCTGCCGGAGCCGGAGCGGGCGCGCTGGCGGCGATCGGCTCTGGGGCGGGCGCCGGTGCGGCGGGTGCGGCTTCTGCCTTGGGCGCCTCCGCAACGGGAGCCGCTGCGGTCGGTGCCTCTCCCTGGGCGCCGATCTGGGCAATTGGCGTCCCGATCGGAACGGTTTGCCCCTCGCCCACCATGGTCTGGATCAGATAACCGCTTTCGGCTGCTTCGATCTCGAGCGCCACCTTGTCGGTCTCGATTTCGGCAATCGGGTCACCAGCGTCCACCTGGTCGCCCACCTGCTTCAGCCAGCGCAGCAGCGTCCCTTCTTCCATTCCGTCGCCCATTTTGGGCATGATCACCTGGGACACGGTCACGACCTCCGATAGAGCACGCGGTTCACCGCGTCGATGACATCGTCTTCACTGGGGAACGCCGCGATTTCCAGATTGCGGGCATACGGTGCTGGCACTTCCGCTCCGCTCACCCGCTCCACCGGAGCGTCGAGATAGTCGAATGCATGCTCGGCCAGATGCGCCGCCACTTCGGACGCGACGCTGAACCAACGCCATTGCTCTTCGACCACCACCGCGCGTCCGGTCTTTTCGACCGATTTCACGATCGTCACGGTGTCGAACGGGCGAATCGACCGCAGGTCCACGACCTCCGCATCGATGCCGTCGTCCTTCGCCAGCCGCTCGGCTGCTTTCAGCAGCAGATTCACCTGCCGGCCGTAACCAATCAAGGTCACGTCCGTGCCCTCGCGCGCGATGCGCGATTTGCCAAACGGAACCGTGTATTCCTCGTCCGGAACTTCGCCCTTGGTGCCGTAGAGCGCGCCGGCTTCCAGGATGAGCACCGGATCCGGGTCGCGGATCGCCTCGATCATCATGCCGTGCGCGTCGTATGGCGTGGCCGGCGCGACCACTTTGAGACCGGGAAAGTGCCCGTAGAACCCTTCCAGGCTATGCGTGTGTTGCGCCGAGAGCTGGACACCACCGCCGTTTGGACCGCGGATCACCAGCGGCACCGACGCCTGGCCGCCCGAGAAGTAACGGATCTTGGCCGCGTTCTGAATGATCTGATCGGCCGCCTGGAACGAGAAGTTCCAGGTCATCATTTCGACGATGGGGCGCATGCCCGCCATCGCCATGCCGATCGCCGCGCCGGTGAAGCCACCCTCGGCAATCGGGGTGTCCATCACCCGCTTCGGGCCGAACTTGTCCAGCAAGCCGTCGGTGACCAGATGCGTGCCGCCATAGAGGCCGATATCCTCGCCCATGACGACCACGCGCTCGTCGCGCTCCATCTCCTCCGACATGGCGGACTTGATGGCTTCGCGGTAGGTAATGACAGGCATCGAACGATACGTCCTTTCCTGCTACCCGACCGCTTCCGGTTCGGCGTAGACATCGGTGAGCAGCTCATCGAGCGATGGCTCGGGGCTCTCGTCGGCAAATTTGATCGCGTCCGCGGCAACTTGCTGGAACTCTTCGCGAATCCTGGCGATCTCGTCGTCGCTGGCGATATCGCGATCGAGCAATTTCTGCTCGGCAATGCCCAGCGGATCGCGCTTGCGCGCTTCGCGCACCTCGTCCTTGGAGCGGTATTTCTCCAGGAAGTCCGCTGCGCCATGGGGCGAAAGGCGATAGGTCATGGCTTCCAGCGCGTAGGGCGCGCCGGTTTCCCGCACCAGTTCGGTCAGGCGGACCGCGGCGGCGTACATCGCCTCGATATCCATGCCGTCGACCGATTCGTTGGGAATCGCGTACGAATCGAACTTCGAAATCAGGTTGGTATTGGCCGTGGCGCGCTCGATGCTGGTGCCCATACCGTACTGGTTGTTTTCCAGCACGAAGAGGCAGGGGTTGAGCCCCTGTTTGCCCCACAACCCAGCCAGATTCGCTCCTTCATGGAAGGCGCCGTTGTGAATGGCGCCGTCACCGAGATAGAGCTGCGTGATGCCGGTATTGTTCGGCAGATACCGTTGCGCATACGCCATGCCGACCCCGACCGGGATATGTCCTCCGACGATTCCGTATCCACCCCAGAAGTTGTTCTTGACATCGAACAGGTGCATCGACCCGCCCTTGCCCTTGACCAGCCCGGTGCCCTTGCCATAGAGCTCGGCCATCACTTCGTTGGGGGTGCTGCCCAGCAGCAGCACATGCGCGTGGTCGCGGTAGGCGGTGATCACCCGGTCGTCCGGCTGCACCGTTGCCAGCAGCGCGGTGGCGATCGCCTCCTGACCGATATACATGTGCAGGTATCCGCCGACCTTGCCCTGGCGGAAGGCCGTCTGGCAAGCCTCCTCGAAGTACCGCACCAGCACCATCTTGCGATAGAACTCGAGCAGTAGCTCCGGGGAGAGCTCGGGTACGTGCGGCTTGTCGCCATTGGTCGCGGCGGCAGAGCGCTTTTTCCTGGTTGATTCTCGCGATGTCGCCATTCTGATCTCCGATCGCTCCGGAATCTGGGCGGGTCCGTTCCCGCGGAAATCCGAAGCCGGTCGCCCCCGGCCTTCCTTATTCGATGAGCAACTCGCAGCAAGGATGGCCCGACAGCCTGGTTGTCAGATTGTACCCAACCCGGCAGCGATCCGTTCGGGGCGCCCGAACGGCAGCATGGCGCGAACCGCCGAATTTGCGGACATGACCAGGCGAATAATGTGTGATCTGACGGGATCGGCGATTGGCGCGCGGCGGATTACTCCGCGGCAAGCTGCCCCATTTGCAAGGCAAGCCCATCGGCGCCGGCTGCCAGCGCGGGGTCGTCCGCGGCAACGCCGTCACCCAGCGTGAACCATGGCGTCGGGCGACGCGGCGGGTTCTGCCAGGGATACGCCTTGCGGCTCTCCTCGAACGAGGCCGGCGCCTGCTCCCAATCGCTTGGCTCGGCAGCCTCGTCTGGCAGCGGCATCGCGTGCGAGAGTTCCTGGGCGGTCAGATATTGCGAGGCCGGTCGGGTCGGCGGACCCTTTGGCGCCGGCGCCTTGACCGACCACTGCCCAGGAATGGTCGACCGATCGGGCGCCGAACCTGGCTTGAGCATGGTCTTCATGCCACCCGGCGCCTCCGGGGTCGTCGTGCTGCGATTTGCCGGTCTTGCGTTGCCCATGTCTCACCCGAAACGTACCGCGCCCCCGCGAGCGCTCCACTCCATCGACCGTCCAATTCTCGCACGTTGCATGGGCAATGTGCGTCGGACCTGTCGTTCTGCCAGGAATCAGGAGTCAGCCAAGACTACTTTACGTAACAAATCTCCGCTGATAGAGTTGACCCACAACTCCAACCGAACATGGACATCGATCTCATCGTCAGACTCTGGAGCAACGATGTTCGGACCGTAGTGGAGGAAAAGCCAGATGGATAATCGTTCGTTCGATACGTTCGTCAAGGCTGTGGCTTCGGGCGTCAATCGTCGAACGCTGCTCAAGGGCCTGCTCGGTCTGGGCGGTACGGCCGTGGGAGCGTCCCAATTTGGTGAAGCGCATGCGGCCCGACGTCCGACGCCGACTCCGAAGCCGGCCAAGTGTCCCGGGGTGCAGGCGCTGGTGAATGGCGTTTGCACCTGTCCCGGTTCCGCACCGGACAAGTGCGGACCCGACTGCTGCAACCCAGCCGGTATCGGGGCGTCCCATAGTGAATGCTGCGACAACGCCTGCTGCTACGGCGTCTGCTATGGCGAAGAGCTCTGCTGCCCCTATCCGCGGGTACATTGCCCTGCCGACCACGTCTCGCGCGATCTTTGCTGTGATGAAGGATCGCTCTGTTGTGGCGAAGGCACCGCGACCCCCTTCTGCGTTCCGGACCTCCCCGGAGCCTGCTGCGCCGATAGCGACTGTCCTCAGGTTGGGACTGCCTGTGGCGCATGTGTAGACAATCTCTGCACGGTCCTGCCGTGCGGCGCGTGCCAGGTCTGTTCCAACGGCGAGTGCGTCGGCTGCGAACTGGCAGGCTATGGCTGCTGCAACAGCGACGATGCCTGTGTGGAGTGCTGCTTGTCCGAGCAGTGTGGACCCTATTTCGATTGCGATCTCTATATTTGCGAGCCGTGTGAGGTAGAAGGGCGAGTGCCATGCGGGGAGCCTCCTTGTATCGAAGGTCCCGGCAGCCGAGCCAATTGTTGCTGTGAGGCATGCAGCTCGAACGCCGACTGCCCGTCCTGCCATGCGTGCTTCGATGGCGCATGTCGCCGGTGCGACGAAATGGGGCTCGAATGCTATAGCGGTGTCTGTGGGGAGTGCGGAAGCAGCGAGGACTGCGGTCCATATTTCGACTGCGATCTATACACGTGCCTGACCTGCGAGGAAGCAGGGATGGCGTCGTGCGGGTCAGCGCCTTGTCCCTCGTGGTCGTTCAATTGTTGTTGCGACGCCTGCGCGCAAGACAGCGAGTGCGACTATTGCGAAGCGTGCAGTCAGGGAGCGTGCGTGCCGTGCTCGGAGGTAGGTCTCCAATGCGCCGGTGCCTATGGATGCGGTGAATGCAGGTCCTCGGCGGAGTGCGGGCCCTACTACGATTGCGACCTGTACATCTGCCTGACTTGCGAGGAAGCAGGCATGGTGCCCTGCGGCGAACCGCCGTGCACCGGGCCCGACGCAGGAAACAACTGCTGCTGTCCCATATAGCACCCGCATGACGTGCCAGCGCATCGATCGACTCCGAAACAAGAGACCCGGCCATCTGGCCGGCGCCTCGATTCGGGGCGGCGTGCGCCGGCATGCGGTTCGCAACGCACAAAATATCGTGAGAAACCATGCGTGGGCTTGTGCAATGCCAGTTATTCCGAGTTCTGTCTTCGTGCCATCCGCACGGATTTGGACAATGCGCACAGGTTTCGGTCTGAATTCCCCTCCTGCACGATGACGTGATTTCGCCCAGTCCCTAGAGTTTCGGGTTGTTGTGGGCCGAACGGCGGCCCGAACGCAGTCCACCGAGCACGTTTCATGCGGTTCGGGTCAAGAGGGGAGCACCGATGGCGAAATCGCCGGCCGACGTGATGAAGATGGCCAAGGATGCGGGAGTCAAGATCGTCGACTTCCGGTTCACCGACCTTCTCGGCACCTGGCAACACACCTCCAAATCGATCGCCGATGTGGACGAGGACATCTTCGAGGACGGCGTCGGCTTCGACGGTTCGTCGATCCGTGGCTTCCAGGCCATCAACGAATCCGACATGCTGATGATGCCGGATCCCACCACAGCCCAAATCGATCCATACACGCAGATCCCAACGATGTACATCCTCTGCGACATCTACGATCCGCGTTCCGGCGTCCGCTACTCCCGCGATCCGCGTGGCGTCGCGCAACGCGCCGAGGAATACCTGAAGGCGACCGGGCTTGGCGATACCGCCTACTTCGGTCCAGAACCCGAATTCTTCGTCTTCGACAATGTGCAGTACGCCCACACGAATGAATCGTCGTTCCACGCGGTCGATTCGGTCGAAGGTTTCTGGAACACCGGTCGCGACGAAGAGCCGAACCTCGGCTACAAGATTCGCCCCAAGGCAGGCTACTACCCGGTCCCGCCGCATGACACGCTGATGGATCTGCGCTCGCAAATGGTGCTGACCATGGCCGAGCTCGGCATCCCGGTCGAAATCCACCATCACGAGGTCGGCACCGCCGGTCAGTGCGAAATCGACATGCGCTTCGACACGCTGGTCAAAATGGGCGACAACACCCAGACCTACAAATATGTCGTACGCAACGAGGCCCGCGCTGCCGGTAAGGTCGCCACCTTCATGCCGAAGCCGATCTTTGCCGACAACGGCTCGGGTATGCACGTCCATCAGTCCATCTGGAAAGATGGCAAGAACCAGATGTTCGGCTCGCCGGACGACTACGCCGGCCTGAGCGAATTCGCCCGCTACTACATCGGCGGTCTGCTCAAGCACGGCCCGGCGTTGCTGGCCTTTGCCGCGCCGACGGTCAACTCCTATCGCCGCCTGGTTCCGGGCTTCGAGGCGCCGGTCAACCTGGTCTACTCCCAGGCGAACCGCTCTGCCGCGATCCGCATCCCCACCTACTCGAAGAGCGAGAAGAGCAAGCGCATCGAGTTCCGCTGCCCGGACACGTCGGCCAATCCATACCTCGCTTTCTCGGCTCTGCTGATGGCCGGTATCGATGGAGTCAAGAACAAGATCGATCCGGGCGCGCCGGCCGACTTCGACCTGTACGAGGCCAGCCCTGCGCAGCTGCGCCGCATCAAGAGCACCCCGGGTTCGCTCCCGGAGGCGTTGACCGCGCTGGAGCGCGATCACGACTTCCTGCTCGAAGGCGGTGTCTTCTCGCCAGAGTTGATCGAATCGTGGATCAGCTACAAGCGGGCCAATGAGGTCGATCCTATCGCCCTCCGTCCGACTCCGTACGAGTTCTACCTGTACTTCGACGTCTAGACCGTCGAATCCGCGGGGGACGCACAGTGGCGTGGCGCACGAGATTCTCCGTGCGCCACGTTTCCACGAGAAGCGTCCGCGCTATCGCGGCTCGCGTCGCACCCGAATGGAACGCTCGGCAGCGGACATAATGGTCCGCTCCCACGGACAACCATGAAGCTCGCGCGGCGCAACGTCGCGAGCGATCGCCGAAACGAGGAAGAATGACCATGGCGCCAAAACACGCCCCCGTTCCCGTTCCGACCAAGGAAGAAATCCTGGCACGTGTCGAGGAAGACGGGATCCAGTTCATCAATCTTCAGTTCACCGATGTCATGGGCATCGTCAAGAGCGTCACCATCCCGGCGTCGGTCTTTGGGCATGTCATCGACGGTGGCCAGTGGATCGACGGCTCGTCGATCGCCGGATTCACCCGCATCGCAGAGTCGGACATGTACCTCGTGCCCGATCTTTCCACCTATGCCGAACTCCCCTGGGACCGTTCCACCTTCCCGACGGCACGGGTGATCTGCTGGGTCTACAACCCGAACGGCGATCCCTTCCCCGGCGACCCGCGCGCGGTGCTGCAGCGCCAGCTCGACCGGATCGACAAACTCGGTTACCGGTTCATGACCGGTCCCGAGCTCGAATTCTTCCTCTTCCAGACATCGGACGGTGAGATCCTCCCATTGCCGCACGACCGCGGCAGCTACTTCGACTTCTCCACCGATCCCGCAAGCACCATCCGCAAGGAGATGGTGCAGGTGCTCGCCCAAATGGGCATCGAGGTCGAGGCCAGCCATCACGAGGTTGCCATCGGCCAGCACGAAATCGGCTTCCAGTACGGCGACGCGCTGACGACCGCCGACCGCGCCGTCACCTTCAAGTACGTGCTCAAAGCCGTCGCCCAGGCGCATGACCTGCACGCGACCTTCATGCCCAAACCGCTGGAAGGCATCGCTGGCTCGGGTATGCACGTCCATCAGAGCCTGGCCTCGATCGTCACCGGTCAAAATGCCTTCGTCGACACCAGCGATCCCTATGGGCTCTCCCCGCTCGCCAAACAGTTCATTGCCGGCCAGTTGGCGCATGCCCGCGCCATGTGCGGGGTGCTTGCGCCCCTGGTGAATTCTTATCGGCGGCTGGTGCCCGGGTTCGAAGCGCCGGTTTACGTCTCCTGGGCGCGCACCAACCGATCGGCGCTGCTGCGCGTGCCGGCCATCCGTGGTGGTCAGGTTGCCGCGACCCGGCTGGAGTTACGCTGCCCCGATCCTTCGTGCAATCCCTATCTCGCGTTCGCGGTCATGCTGGCCGCTGGGCTCGACGGAATCGAAAACGATCTCAACCTGCCGGAGCCAGTAGAGGAGAACCTCTACCACTTCAGCGACGACGATCTGCGCCGCCGCAATATCCCCACCCTGCCGTCCACGCTCGGTGAAGCAATCGACGAAATGGAGCGCGATGAGGTCGTCCGCCGCGCGTTGGGCGACCACGTCTTCGAGCGGCTTATCGAAGCCCAGCGCATCGAATGGAACGCCTTCCGCAAGCACGTCTCCGGCTGGGAACGCGACCGCTACCTCGAGGTCTACTAGCCGTCGGTCAGCAGCGCGGACCTCGCGCGGACATCGAAGCAAACCATTCATCCGCGGGCTGGACTCTCTGGGATCCAGCCCGCGGTCGTGTTGTATGGCGCAGCGCTCTTCGTGACGCGGAATTCCCGCACCAGTGCGGCATGCCGGCGGCGCGTGTTGTTGACGGAAGAGCCCATGGGTCGCATGATCGGTGCAGCGGCGACAGCCAACACCGAGGACTGCCATCGTGGCCTCATCGAACGATGCCCCACCAGTCTGGTTCACCCCGTTCATTGGACGCGAACGTGAGATAACCCGCATTCGAGCGCTTCTGCAGCGTGAGGATGTCCGTTTGGTAACCTTGACGGGTCCGGGTGGGGTAGGCAAGACCCGCCTCGCGCATGTCGCCGGCGAAGTAGCAGCGTCGGATGCCCAATGGCGATTGGTGCGCGTCGATCTCAGCGCGATCGCCGACGAACAGTTCGTCCTCCAGGCGATCGCGCAAAGCCTCGGCCTGCGGGACACGGGGCGTGCCGCGCTGGAACATCAGGTCGTCGACGAGCTGCGCAAGCAACCGACGCTCCTCCTGCTGGACAACTTCGAGCAGATAATCGAGGCTGCGCCGCTGCTGGCGCGGCTTCTCGTTGCCGCGCCCGAGCTCGAGCTCCTCGTCACCAGCCGGCAACGGTTGCGCCTCTCGGCAGAACACGTCTTCGAGGTTCCACCCCTCACACTGCCCGATTCAGCCGCCGGCCAATCCACCGAACAGCTCATGCAATTCGAGGCTGTGCGGCTGTTCGTCGAGCGGGCCGCCGCGTCGGATCGGGACTTCGCCCTGACCGAGCGCAACGCCCCGATCATTGCCGCCATCTGCACGCAACTGGATGGATTGCCGCTCGCGATCGAGTTGGCGGCCGCCCGCGTGCAGTCGCTCCCGCCCTCTTCGTTGCTGGAGCAGCTGAGCCAGGGTCTCCCGGTGCTGACGGCCGGCCCGCTCGATCAACCGTCGCGACAACGGACGATGCGGGACGCTATCGCCTGGAGCTACGACCTCCTTCCCGACGATGAACGTGCTCTGTTTCGCCGTCTTTCCATCTTTGCTGGCGGGTTCACCCTGGAGGAAGCTGGGGGAGTCGGCCTGACTCCGGTGCTCGATGGGCTCCTCTCGCTGGTCGACAAGAGCCTGATTCGGCAAGAGGAGCAGCCAGACGGCCAGCCGCGGTTTCGCATGCTCGAAACCGTCAGAGCCTTTGGGCACGAGCAACTCGTTGCGTGGCGCGAGATCGACGACGTGCGAGATCGCCATGCATCCCTGTTCCTCGAGTTGGCCGAAGCGCGCGATCCAACGATCCCGATTCCGGGAGACTTCGCCTGGACCACTCGTTTGACGCCCGAGCAGGACAACCTCAGACTCGCGTTGACCACGCTCCACGATGCCGGCGAATGGCGCAGGCTGCTTCGCCTGGCGGTTGCGCTCGACGACTTTTGGCAGATCGGTGGTCAGTATGTCGAAGCAAATCGCTGGATTCGCCATTCGCTCGAACACGATCCGGATGCTCCAGCAGACATCAAGGTGAAAGGGCTGGCCGCGCTGGGCCAGCTTGCCTACTTCCAGGGCAACTACGAGGAAGCGCGCTCGTACTGGGAGGAAGAACTGACGCTTGCCCATGATGCCGGTCTGGACCACGTGGTTGCGGACAAGCTGGCCCGACTCGGCGCACTGGCATTTCGCATGAACGATCTCGATCGCGGCGCCCCACTCCTGATCGAGGCGCTCGCACGCTTCCAGCACCTCCGGCCTGACGGGACGCCCACCCTGAAGATGATCGGCCGCATCCACGCGCTCCTGGAGTCGCCATGATCATGCAAGAACCGACCCGCCGCGGCGTACTTCGAGCAGGCGATCGCGCATATGCGAGCGGCAGACGACTCCTGGATGCTCGTCGACGCCCTCGGCGGAATGGGTGTCGTCGGCGTCATGCGCGGCGATCCGGTCAGCGCCGGGAGCGCTACCTGAAGCGCTCGAGATCGGACCGAGCGACCGCTCATCTGCAGCACAGCACCAGCGTGCTGAACGGGCTCACCGCCGCGGCTGTTGATCTGGGACAACCCGAACGCGCGGCCTCGCTTGCTGGGAAAGCGGCTGAGGCACCGCGGGAACGCATTGGCGCGGCCGTCTTATCCGCGTGACCGAGCCGATGTTCGATGAGCGCCAGATCGCGTTGCAACTCGCTCGACGACGCAGAAACACTCGCGACTCTTCGAGAAGACGGTGGTCACTTGCTGCCAGAGCAAATCGTGGCCGAAACACGCGCAATGCTGGAGACGCACGCACGCGCCGACGCGCTTCAGCTCGCGCCTGCTGGGACCGTTCCGGCTCACCGGCGCGTGAGTCTCGACGTGCTCCGGCTCCTGGCCGAACAACGCTCCGATCACGAGATCGCGGAGACAAGCTCTTCATCGAAGCCGGAGAACAGTCACCACGCACACATCGAGCATCTTTACCAAGCTCGGTGTCTTCCAACCGACACGAGGCGGCAGCCTTGGCGGTGCGCCGCGGGCTTGCGTAGCACCTCAGTCGAGCGTTCGGCAGAGAAATACGTATCGATCTCAGTACCCGGTACGATGTTTGGTCGTGATGGGTCGCGAACAATCACCGTAGGCCTGCGTGCGCTCCCCCAGGTACCGCGCACCGGCGCCGAGGAGGTGCTGTATGCGGCGAACCATGGCCAACTCGCTCTTGTTCTCGTTCTTGACCGGCGCCACGCCTGGACCCTGCGCAATCTGCCGACTCTGCGCAGCTCCGCAGCCGGATCGACGCGGGTTCCCCGCTCGCGGTGTCGAAAGTGCGCGCCTACTACCTTGCGGTACAGAGCTACGTCGAAACCGCGACATGTCCGGCATCCGCGCGGTCGTCCACCCGAGCTTGCTTGCTGGTGCGCCGTCCGACGCCGGCGAGCATGATCTTCTGCTCTATCTGCGCGGGCTACCGACGGCGTTCCCCGCGCTGCGATTCGCGGTCGAAGAACTGACTGCCAGCAACGAAATCGTTGTCGCCCGGATCTCACTCGACTACGGAACGGTTCCGAGTCTCCTCACCCCGTTGACGCTTGCGCCAGCGCGGCAGCAGATCGATACCTTCCGCGTTGTCGATGGAAGCATTACGGAGGAAGCCCACGGGCGCCGCCTCAGGACTCGTTGCATCTGACGGTGGGTCCGACTACGCTCGAGATTCATGAGCCGCGCAGACTGGTCGTGGCGCGTATCTCGTTTGCGGCGGGGAGCACCGGGCATGTTGCCATCCAGGCCCTGCTCTCCTGATTCCCGAACGAGGGAGCGCAGTTCCGGGATACCGGCCTGGCGGTCGTTTCCTCGACGCTCGCCAATCCAGAGGAGCGCAACCCGTCACTGGACGGCACATTCACGGTAGGTATCGAATCGATCCGTATCCCCCGGGGACACATCGTATTGAGCGCGGCGACATCGGAAGCGTGGTCTCGCTCATTGCAGTCTTGTTCGTTCCGCTCGTGTTCACACCCGCCCGACCATGAGGTTCATGCGCCGTACCTCTGCCGAGCAGCTTCTGGACCACGGAACGAGTGGCCTCATCGGTCCTGAATCTCGGATCGAGCTGCTCGGAACGGGCTGACACAGCGATAAAGGGGACTATTCAGCTCGTCGCCGGAGTTGCGCGCTGCTGGAGCCTGGCGGCGGGATCGTCATACAGGAGAACCTGGAATCTGTCGTCGTTCTGCCACGACGGGTTCGGTCGCAGAAAACGCGGAACGCCGCCGCTCACCATCAGGGATTGATCAATGTAGGCAAGGTGGTGGCATCGGCCCGGATCGTTGGAGCGCAGGGGCGTGATGCCTTCGAGGCGCGTTTTTGGCGAAATCAATCCACATGGCGTCGATCCGTCCTCTCCCATGCGACTCACATGCTGACTGCTAAGCTTCCCGCATGAACACGATCGAGCTTTGGTACCGACTACCTGCGCATCGCCTTCGGCATCGAGCGGCACTTTCCCGGATTCATCGACGCCTACGTCGGCCCAGACGAGCTCAAAGCCGCCGCCGACATGGAGCCGATGCCGCCGCTCGCTGCGCTTCACCACCAGGTCCGTGTTGCACGAGGCACCCCGTCGCAGGGCTATCCCGCCACTCGGCAGCAGTACCTCGACAAGCAACTCACCGCCATCGATATGGTCGTGCGCATGCTGCAAGGCGACGTTGTGTATCGCGACGAAGTTGCCGCCTGCTTCGATATCGACATCGCGATGGAGCCAGAATCCACCTTGCCGCGGCAATTGCCGAGCTGGAAGAGATCGTTCCAGGCCGTGCACTGCTGCTGGAACGAACGAACGCGCGGGCGCGATCAGTACATCGTTGACAACGCCACGGCGCGCGCCGGGTTCGACCTGATTCTCAACGAAACCAGAATCGCACGCTCGATATCGTCGGATCTCCGGGCCGGCGAGGACGGAGCCTGCCTTGTCGTCGACAAGCCCTGGTCGGGATACAACTGGTATCTCGGGAACGCCAAATCGCTGGTGGAAATCAATGTCGATCTTCCGCCGCGTGCCAATGCCATGACCGACCTCACTCGCTCACGAAGGCTATCCCGGCTACCTTCACACCCGAGCATTCCCTCAAGGACCGCGCAATCTCTATCAGCGCGTGGTTGGCGCTGAGCACGCCATTCTGGGTCTCATCAACACCCCGGAGTGCGTCATCAGCGAAGGCATCGCAACTGTCGCCGAGGAACAGATTTTCCCGGGCGATGAGGCACGTCTTCAAACTGAGGTGTCGGTTCCCGCCAAGGGTGTGCAGGGTGACCCGAACGTGAGGAACGGATCGAGACGCTCAAGTGCTGCGCGCGGTGGCCGGCAATGCCGCCATCTTGCGTCACGAGCAGGCGCGACCGAGTCGGAAGTCATCGACTACCCGATGCGCTGGGAACTCACACCGAAAGAACGCGCTTACGCCGGTTTCGCTTCATCGACGATTCCCTTTGGCGTCCATACATCTCTTCACCTACTTCGCCGGACGACCTTGTGCGCGACCACCAGGCAACGGCCCACGTTCCCAGCGCATCGAGCGCTTCCGCTACGCCCTGACTGAGCAGATCACACCCTCCCCGCTACGCGCGCATCGGGATACCGCCATTTGGATAGCCGGGACGGAGCAGCCGTCGTTAAGGTGAATGTCTTACACTCGCCGCGACGTCGTGTCGCGCCGGATTCAGTCACCTCGGTGTCCAACCGGATCGAGCGAACCGTCCCGTTGGTCGTCGATCGATTTCGTGCTGGTGGCGATTCCTGGTGATCCGAATCCGTCTGCTCCTCGTTGCCATGCCGCCATGCTCGCCGCATTTGTGCCGGCGATGCCTGTTTCGCTCACTCATGCCCAGGATGAGGAGTGGCAAGAAGACACCGGCGAGGCCTCTGGAGGAAGAGCTTTACCACGAGGAAGAGCCCACCTACGACGATGCGGCCCCGCAGGACGATGGCTCCACGGAAGAACCAGCCGGACGATCTTCTCCTGGTTGCCCAATACCCCATACGAACCGCTCGACTTCTCACCCTTCGAAGAAGGATTGGCCAAGATTTCCTTGAGCGCATGCTCGAGCTCCAGGCCATGATCAATGAGGCAGACGTGCAGTAACTGCAGGGGCTTCTGGAACGCGCAAGCTGACCTCTCAGAACTCGTGCTTCTATGTCGACCGCATCCGCACCTACGATGCCGGGCAGCTCAATTCCGTCTCCCAACTCAACCCGGACGCGCTTTACCTGGCCCATTTCAAGCCGATGTGCAGCGCGCCAACGGGGAGGTAAAGGGCAATTCGCAGGGCATTCCGGTCTTGCTCAAGAGAACATCGCTACCGGAGCGACTCGATGGCCACCACCGCCGGCGCGGTCGCGCTGAGCCGACAGTCTGGCCGTTCACGATGCCTACCTGGAGGCAACAGTTGCGGGACGCCGGCGCGGTCATTCTCGGCAAGACGAACATGACCGAGTGGGCCAACTGGATGCACATGTCGATCGCCAATGGCTATAGCGCCTACGGCGGCCAGACTGACACTTTCGGCGGCGATCCCAGCGGTTCGAGTACAGCAATGCGGTGGCGGTCACATCGAACTTCGCGCCCCTGGCGATTGGCACCGAAACCATCGGCTCCATCGTCTTCCTCGTCGGCCTATGCCTCCATCGGCCGGGTAAGGCACCGGACCGTGGGCCTGGTGAGTGCAGACAACATCATTCCCCTCTCGCCCGTCTGGGATTCTGCCGGGCCGATGGGCAAGATTCGTGTCTCCGATGTCGCTATGACCATGACCGTCTTCGCCAGCAACCTCGACGAAGCCGATGCACGCTCTTCCGCGGCATCCGGTCGCCGGTATCGATTTCATCGCAGCGCTCGATCCCAACGCTCTGCAGGGCGCGCGAATCGGTCTGGTCGGACCCGACCCATCCATGAGTGACGAAGAGGGTGATTGCCGGGTTCAGCACCAATGGCGTGCTCGATGCGCCTGAAGCCGCAGGCGCGGAAGCCGTGGTCGTGCAACAGTCAGGGCATCGAAGAGCCCGATTGGTGGCAAATCATCACGTGCGGTTTGCGCGATGGTGTCAACGCCTACTTGTCCGAAACCAGCTGCAAGACTCAAAACGCCCGCGCGGACATCATCGCGATCAAATGGTGAAGCAACCGAGATATCTGGGCTGCCCGGGCCGTAATCCCGGCTGGAAGAAGCGGAAGCCTGCACTCACGGCAGCGGAAGAGGCGGAGATGGCCGCCGCGGCCACCGAAGTTGCTCAGACGTATATCGATGACCTGCTGGTCTGAACGATGTCGATGCGCTTGTTTCGCTCGACATTCGTGGTCGCTCTACTACGGTCTGGCGGGCTACCTCCCGCTATCACGGTGCCACGGGTTTGATTGGCGATTGGCGCGGGGCTCACGTTCATCGGCGCGAGTTGCACCGATGCGCGGTTGGTCGGCTATGCCTACGCCTTTGAGACCACCGCCGTACCGGGCTGCGCCAAATCTGGAGGCAACCGAGGAGGCGACTCCAGAAGGGCGAAGCCTGAACCGCCGCAACGCGATGCGGTACCCTTTGAGGTCGGTTCGGTCAACCAACAGGAGGTGAGGGAGCACTATGGCTGAAGAGCAAAAGGACGAAACGGTCGAAGTCGTCGAAACCGTCACGGAAGTTGTCGAGGCGCCGGCTGACACCTATTCCAAAGAAGAGCTTGCCACGCTGACCAGCGCTTGGCGCAGTGGTGCTCGGCGCCGGCATGAGTGAAAAGAGCGGCGCTTTTGGGCTCATGCGCGAGATCATGGCCGCAATGCGCGCCTCGGCGATCTTCGTCGGCGATTCCAGCAATCCTCTCCGAAACAGATTGTGACCGACACCGATCCGTCCGACATCGATCAAGCGAAAGCAGGCCAAGAGCACACCGGAATCCGCGCAGTTGCAGTCGAGGACGGAATCGCCGCCGCGAAATCGTCGCACGAGCTCATTCTCGCGAAGGGCAACGCCGACGATGCCGATGCCTGGGCGCAAGCGTTGCTGCTCTGCACCGCCGCCAATGCCGCCGTGAAGGCAACCAAGACCGGTGGCTTCCTTGGGTTCGGTGGAGAAGATCACGACGTCTGAAGCCGCATATGCAGCAACTGGCCGATACCTCGGCTACAAGAAAGAAACTGCTCTGATCTGGGTCGAGCCGGTCCACGGACCAGCCCTCGCACCACATCGTCGAAATTCGTAATCGCCGGCGCCCAGGCCGGCGATTGTTCATTCCGCTCGAACTTTCCTCGATTGCCGTGAAAAGTCAATGATGGAATCATGTGGAGTCCGAAACTGCACTTGGGTTTAGCCCAGCGTCTCACCGGTGGGTCCTGGACGAGCCGGGCAATCCGTCAAAACGCTTCGAACGGCAACCGGAACGACCCAGTCCATCGCCCCCGACGTTCGCTCACACGACATGCGGCCGATACTGCGGCTGATCTGGCTGAGGTCCCATCTGGCTTTCAGCAACTCGTCTGTTTCGGCTCGTGGCAGGCCGCGAATCCGCAGGCGCCCATCGTAAATCGGCCACCCGGTTCCGATGATCCCTTCCCCGTCCCATCGACCTTCCCGGATGCTGCCACGTATGCCACCAGCGGCTCCGCCCGGTTTGCGGAATGGCAAGGTCATCTGCTTGATGCCGCGCCATTGCAACCGATCGACGGGACAGACGATGGTACGCCGGTTGATATTTCGTTCCCGCACGCATCATCTCACGGTCGGAATCGATCAGCCATGCCGCGTCTCGAACTGCCTGCGGCCATAGAGATATCCCGGAATCGCCAGCAGCGCCAGTCCCAGGAACGTGAGATGCTCGAACTGAACGTCAGGCGAGAGATAGTCGACCGCCAGAGACGCCGTCAGGCCGAGAATGCGGTACGGCCAGAACATCGTGCACGTCCGCTTGTACGTTGGCGTACATGCTGGAATTGCTGAATCTCACGGGCAAGATTCTCGAAGAACGCCCGCCGAACAATCTCTCCAGCGTCGCCAATGCTCGCTCTGGCAACGACGGGAGCGCATCTTCTTCGCTCGAGCGTCTTCTGTTGCGAACCGGCCAGCTCCATGCGTATCGACCCGGTGTTGCGCCACTCCCTGAATCGGGGTTTTGACGAACGTGATCGCTTGCACCCGTGGCAGCAGCACCGCGCGCCAGCGCCGGGTCACCAAACCATGCTCGATCAACGCCAGATGCCCTGCCCGTTCGAGCCGGAACCGACTGAACGCGGCGGCGTAAGTGACGATCGACAAGAGCCAGAACACCAGCAGCAACAGCAGGGTGAAGTCGACCAGGTCGCAAGCGCATGCTTCTGTTCGATCGCTTACGAACCAGTGAATCAGGTCGTTGCGCCAATTTCTTGAGAAACGATTTGCTGAACAGGTGGAACGCGGCGATAGCCCCCACGAAACTCAGCCTGATCTCGAAACTGTCCCTGCCGCAATGAGCTGTCCGGTGGTGATGCTGGCAAGCTGCACCTGCTCGCGCTCCTGCCCGAGTTCGGCGAATCCGTCCGCCAGAATTGTGTGCGTCGCCCCCAGCATGATGCGCTGAATCTGAATCGCTTCTGATGTGGGAATTGCCGCCAACCGGATACTCGCCACCGACCGGTCCGGCGCGCCAGAAACGAACTCCACCGAGCGGAGATCGAGGATCCGGTCGAGCCAACTCGAAGAAAGCTCGAGCGATTGCACCCGCGCCATGGGCAAGCGGCGTTCCCATTTCCAGAAGATGCCGCCCCGAATCCAGATATCCTCGCTATCGACTCCATACGTGGTGGTGCGCCACTGGAGCGTTCGCACCGCAATCCACATCACTGCCACTAGGCCGATGATGATCGTGAGTTCCGGGTGATACCGGTTGCTGCGCAGTTGATCGATGATCGGCCCGGCGCCTTGCATCTCGTAATCGATGACGTCCTGAAGCACCGTATCTCGCAGGAAAGACGGCAGCTCCTCGCCGTACTCGTAGAACAGCCCGAATCCGATCACCAGGATCAACGCGATCACGCCAGGCAGGAGCGTGAACAGCGTTACCAGACCAATCGTGATTGGCAGTGTTTTCCAGTAGGTATACAGCGAGAACCAGTGCAGCGGACGGTCGATGATCGGATCGATCGGCGCATCCGACTCATCGACCACTCTCGGTTCGATGCGGCGCAAACGGCCACGCAGCCTGGATGTCATCGGTGCATGAGGGGAACGAGCGGCTGATTCAGCCGCACCCGTTCGAGGATCGTTGCGGCATCTTCCGGACCGAGAGCATAGACACGCACTCCCCCTGCGGATGATTGCAGAACGAGCTCGGTCAGGTTCAAGCCCGCCATGGCGGGCGTGGTGACGACATCCACTTGCTGCACCCGGTCGAAAGGCACGAACACGCGGGTCGAAAAGAGGATGCCCCGTTCCACCATTAGCTCACGCTCCCCGATTGCCACCAGCCATCGGCGGGGATAGAGCGCCCCCCAGAGCAGATGCGCAAGCAAGAGCAGGAGAGCAATCGCGAGAAGTCCGGCGGGAACCGGATCGGAGATCGGCACTTCGAACCAGAAGACCCAGAGCATCGCCGCGATGATGAATGGCAAAGTCCAGAACAATCCACGCAACAGCCCATGACGCAGAAACCAACGCCGCTCGGCCTTCCCCGGCCGCAGCAGAATCCAGTCGCCGTCGGGAAGCGCTCCCGGAGCCGACTGCGCTGTTGGCGGCGAAGCGCTCATCCGTTCATCCTGACCATTCTCGTCTCTTCGAGCCACTGTCATTCCGAGCCATCGTCATTCCGAGCTTGCCGAGGAATCTCTCGCTCCCCTTCGTCATTCCGAGCCATCGTCATTCCGAGCTTGTCGAGGAATCTCTCGTTCCACGCAACCCGTTCCCCGGACCACAACCCCGCCCGATCGAAACCAGACGCCGCCGTGCCCGTCCATTCTCGTCATTCCGCGCCTTCGTCATTCCGAGCTTGCCGAGGAATCTCTCGTTCCCCGCAACCCGTTCCCCGGACCACAACCCCGCCCGGTCTTGCGTTCCGCTCGTTCATGTTCCTAGTCCAGCAACGCATACGCCGGAATCGTCAGGAACGGGATGAAATCATCCGATTCCACCAGCAGATCGAGCACACCCGCCGCCTGCTCCAGCGTCGGCGTGCGCCCCAGCTTGTCCAGCTCCTCATCACGCACCGCGCGATACCGCTCGATCGTAATCGCCTCGCCATCGTCGGTCGTGCTGTTGGTGCGAATCCATTGCCAAATCTGCGCGCGCGAGATCTCCGCCGTCGCCGCGTCCTCCATCAGATTGTTGATCGCCGCCGCGCCGTTGCCACGCAACCACGAATCGATGTACTGCATGCCAACACTGACATTCATGCGCAGCCCATCGTCCGTGATCGACGACCCTGGGATCTTCGTATCCACCAATTGCCATGGCTCGACGGCGACATCCTCGCGCAGATTTTCTTTCTGGTTCGGTTTCTCACCGAGTTTGGCGTCGAACACTTCGTTGGCGGTCGGCACCAGATCGGGATGCGCCAGCCACGTGCCGTCGTACCCCGCATTTGCTTCGCGTTCCTTGTCTTCCCGTACCTTCGCCAGCGCCACCCGGTTGACTTCCGGATCGCGCCGGCTGGGAATGAACGCTGCCATTCCGCCGATCGCATGCGCGCCGCGCTTGTGGCAGGTGCGCACGAGCAGTTCGGTATAGGCGCGCATGAACGGCACCGCCATCGTCACCTGCACCCGGTCGGGCAGCACGTGATTCGGACTGGTGCGAAAGGTCTTGATCAGGCTGAAGATGTAGTCCCAACGACCGGCATTCAGACCGGCGGAGTGATCGCGCAGCTCATACAGAATGTCCTCCATCTGAAACGAGCCCATGATCGTTTCGATCAGCACCGTCGCGCGCACCGAACCCTGCGGCACACCGAGCGCATCCTGTGCCGCTACGAAAACATCGTTCCAGAGCCGGGCTTCCAGATAACTCTCCAGCTTCGGCAGGTAGTAGAACGGCCCCTCGCCGCGATCGAGCCGCTCCCGCGCGTTGTGAAAAAACGAGAGCCCGAAATCGAACAGGCTGGCCGACATCGGCTCACCGTCCACCGTCACATGCCGTTCGTCCAAATGCCACCCACGAGGCCGGATCACCAGCGTGGCGGTTTCATCGTTGAGCGCGTACTTGCGGCCGTCCGGGTTCTCGAACGAGATCGTCCCGCGCACCGCGTCCATGATGTTGCGCTGACCGTCGATCACATTCCACCAGTTGGGGGAAAGTGAATCCTCCAGATCGACCATGAAAACCTTTGCGCCCGAGTTGAGCGCGTTGATCATCATCTTGCGGTCGGTGGGACCGGTGATCTCTGAACGGCGGTCGTTCAGCGCCGGAGCGGCCGGCGCCACCTGCCAGGAACCCTCGCGCACGACTGGATCGGGATTTTGCAGTGCCGCGTAGTCTCCCGCCACCAATGCGGCCGCCCGCGCCGGGCGCAACCCCAGCAGCTCCTTCCGCCGCCCATTGAATCGCCGCTGCAGCGCCGCGACGAAGCTCAGCGCTTCGGGACGCAGGACATCGGTGAGATCGCCGGGCACAGGCCCCAAAATCTCGACGCCTTCGACATGCATCCGTCCGTTGTCCTTTCGCTTGCCAGGATATCCGCCTGGTACTGCAGATCATCGCATAGCCTGTCCGGCACTGCGCTATGATGCCGCCATCCCGCAAGCGATACGTCGACCGTTCCATCGAACTGGAAGAGCCGCCTGCGAAATGATCCCCAGCGAGGTAACCGAGCAAGTCCAGGAGGACGCCCAAGTCGGGCGTTTCGAGCGCTACCGGTCCAAGGCCGACCCTGCCATCGCCGTAGTCAGCGCGTTCTATCTCGTGCTGCTCCTCACCCCGCGGGTTGCCATCACCTCGCTCGAATCGTCACAGGCAATCTGGATCGCGGACATCGTCTTCTGGGCCATTCTGGTGGCCGACACCGCCTATCGGGTTGTCCTGACGAACGATTCACGCGTGCGGGCCTATCGCGTTGCCGCCCTGGCGCTGCTCATGACCGGCCCGCTGGTGCTCTTTCAGGTTTCAGAGACGACCAGAGATCTGGTCCGCCTGGCGTTGATCGTCGTCGCGGCATTCCGTGCGGTCAACAGCATCCGGTTCTTCTTCCGTCTGCGCTCGCTCTTCTATATCGGCAGCGCGGTCTTCCTCATCGTGCTGGCCTTTGGCGTCTCCATGACGGCTACCGAACGGCAATATCCGCAATCGAATATTCGATCGCTGAGCGACGGTCTCTGGTGGGCGGTTTCGACCGTCTCCACCGTCGGATACGGCGACAAATTCCCGGTCTCCAATCCCGGCCGCGTCATCGCCACCGGGTTGATGTTCATCGGCGTCGCCCTGTTCAGTATCCTGACTGCAACGCTGGCGAGCTCGTTCGCAGCGAAATCGGACGAGAATACTGCAGAGCAGTTTCAGAGCATTCACGTTCGGCTCGACCGTATCGAGCGCAATCAACGGGCCGGGATGCCCGTGCGGCGTGTTCGTCCGCCAGTGCGTCCCCGGCGTGGCACGCCACCGCCAACCATCGGCGGGGCGCAATCGGTTCCCAGGGAGTAACGCGCGCGTGATCGAAGCAGTCATTTTCGACATGGATGGGTTGTTGATCGATTCCGAACCCCTCTGGCGCATCGCCGAAACGCGCGCCATGAACGCCATCGGCGTGCCCATGGTGGAAGAAGACGGTTTCCTCACCATGGGGCTGCGCACCGATGAGGTCGTCGAGTTCTGGTATGCCCGCCATCCGTGGAGCGAACCCTCCAAACGCGAAGTCGAAGGCGCCATCGTCGGCAATGTCATCGCCCTGATCGAAGAGCGGGGCGCAGCCCTTCCCGGCGCGGTCGAGGCCGTGCGCGCCGCGCATGCTGCCGGATACGCGGTCGGACTTGCCTCCTCCTCGGCGATGGAGATCATCGAGGCTGTGCTCGGAAAAATCGGCCTGCGCGGCGACTTCGCCGTGTTGCAATCCGCCGAGCACGAGCCGTACGGCAAACCCCACCCCGCGGTGTATATCGAATGCGCGCGCCGTCTTGCAGTCTCGCCTGCCAACTGCCTGGCCCTGGAAGACTCGCCCGCAGGTGTCCTCGCTGCCAAAGCCGCCAAGATGACCTGTATCGCCATCCCGCCTCATGAACTCCGCGACGACCACCGCTATTGCATCGCCGACCTGCAACTCGACTCGATCGAGCTGTTCACCCCGGAGACGATCACCGCTCTCGACAACCATTGATCAAGGGAAGATCCGCCACCCAGCGTAGCCGCAGCCCTCTGTGGCTGCCCCATCAACCGGCCCTTTCCGCGTAGCCGCAGCCCTCTGTGGCTGCCCCATCAACCTGACCATCCCGCGTAGCCGCAGCCCTCCGTGGCTGCCCCCGTCAACCTGACCATCCCGCGTAGCCGCAGCCCTCCGTGGCTGCCCAGTCATCTTGCCTGCCAAATCGGCTCACCTCGGACACCGGCCACCGCTCGGTATCGCGCTACTCGAGCGGAAGCAACCGATAATCTCGCGCCCGCGGAAACGTCTCCAACGCCCGGAACCCTTCCGCATACCGCACGCCCGCTTGCAGCCCACGAAACGCGGTCTGCACTTCCATCATCTGGGCAATGCTTCGGCCCTCGAAAACATCGCTGATCCAGGCATTCTGGCTCTTGTGGCAGGCCAGCATCTGCTGCTTGATCGAGAACGTCTCCGTAACGTCCACGTAGACCTCTGGCACGAAGTTGATCCCGGCCATGGTGTCGTAGAAGAAGTGGGTGGGAATCTTCTTGAGATAGGCGGAAGCCGTGACGATCAACGGGACGCCGGTCATGATGCGCGCATCGCGGGCGGCCATCCCGCTCAACGAATGATCGGGGTGATAGTCGTCGGTCCAATGACCGAGCACCACATCCGGTGCTGCATACCGAATGACTTCGATCATGTGGCGACGGGTGGACTCGTCATAAAAGAAGAACTCGTCGTGATAATCCATCCAGATCAACTCCGCGCCGATCATCGCGGCCGAATCGAGCGCTTCCTGCTTGCGGATGGCCGCGATCTCCTCCATCGAGTGCGTCGCAGAGCCGATATCCCCGTTGGTGACCACGGCCATCACCACCGTGTCCCCCCGCGCGGCATACTTCGCCAGCGTGCCGCCACAGTAGAACTCGAGATCGTCGGGGTGGGCCCCGATCGCCAGCACGCGCAACGGTTGTCGACTCATGAGGGTGCTCCTTCTGGTGTTGGCAACGGGTTGGCCAAGACGGGATCTGTTCTCCGGCGGCGTGGAATTGGTGGCGCCGCACCACCCGCCGCGCCAAAGAGTTGGTTGAGCATCAGAGTTGCGGCTCCCAGCGCGCCCGAGTTTGCCAGCGGGCTGCTCGTCACGATGCGCGCGCTGCCAAACGGTTGTTCCAACGATTCCGCCTGTGCGCGAGTTCGGGCGGCCTCCATGTACACCGTCGATTGGGTGGCGCGTCCTCCGATCACGATCAATGCGGGGGAAAGGAGGTTGAGCAGGATGGCAATCACCCGTCCCAGCGCTTCTCCGCCCTCGATAAGGATTCGGCCCACGCCATCGCCCGAGTCCTGCGCGCGTTCGATCAGGTCGGACATCGAACCGATCTCCGGGTCGAAGTCGTGTCCCTTGCGCAGCATAGCGCTCGTGGAGGCATACATTTCCACGCAGCCGCGCCGCCCGCAACCGCAGACCGGCCCATCGAGATCGAGTGTGATGTGACCCACCTCGCCTGCCAGGTGGCCCGGTCCGATATAGGGCCGCCCATCGATCATGAGCGCCGCCCCCAACCCCGAATCGGCCAGCACGTAGACGAAATCGTCGACACCTCGCGCGTTGCCATACTGCCGTTCCGCGGCAGCCAGGGCGCGGACCGTGTCGTCGATGACCAACCGATCCCAGGGGAGCGCTCGGGCGAGCTCCCCGCGAACGTCGAAATTGGCCCACTCCGGCGACCACGAAGGCGTCTCCGGACCGGCGCTGATGACCCCGGAAACCGGGTCGATGATCGCGCGCACACCAACGCCAACCCCCAACACATCCGATCGCGTCGCTCCGCTGTCCTCGATAGCCCGATCGATCAAATCGGCCAACCGTTCGATGATTTGCGCCCGGGTTCCCGGAAGCGATCCGGTGGCATGCGCGGAACCAACCACAGATCCGCTCAAGCTCGTCACGACCGCCTCTTGCGCGAGACCGCCAACGTCCAGACCCACCACAAAGTGCGTATCTTCCGCCAATGCCAGCAGCTCGGTTGGACGACCCTCGACCAATGGCAACCGCGGTTCGACCGTCACGATGCTGCGCGCGATGAGCGGTGCGGTGAGGCGGCTGACCTGGCTCGCGCTCGTGTGCAACAGGCTGCCGATTTCGTTGCGCGTGATGACGCCATGGTCGCGGATGATGCGCAGAACCTCGAGCTGGCGCGGGGTATCGGCCAACATCGATCCGATGGGCTGAGTTCGACCGGACTTGCCGCTGACCACGCCACGACTCCTGGGCAGGTGGGCTTGCTGCTTCGTTGCTCCCGTTGGTTGCCGAATCTCCTTTTTGCTTTTACCGCGTTTTTTGCTATGATGCAAGTAACTCGACTCTAGTTCATGCATCACACGCCCCAGGTCCAGCGTTCGCGGAGTCATTTGCGCGAGAGTCCGATCGTAGGAACAGCAGGAAAGGACGGGAACATCACCAGAACGTTGTCATGTCGTAGGTGTTGACGTTCGACGCAAAGGAGCGAATCACAGTGGAAAAAGCACGCGAACTCGAACTGAATGAGCTCCGCCAGGCGATTGCCAGCGGAACCATGACCCGGCGCGAAGCGCTCAAGCGCGCTGCGGCGCTGGGACTCTCCCTTTCCGGAGCGGTCGCGCTCCTCTCTGAGACGTCGGTCTCGGGCGTGAGCGCCCAGACGGCGCCCAGCGGCACGCTCGTTATCGCGAATGCCGAACCCCCGACCTCGGCGCAGTGGGACTCCTACACGGTCTTTGGACTGGTCGATGCCCAGGTGGCTTCCCTGGTCCACGACTCGTTGCTCGGCTATGACAGCGCCGATGGCACGATCGTCGGGCACCTCGCCACGGCCTGGGAAATGACCGACCCGACCACCATGAGACTCACCCTGCGCGAGGGTGTCACCTTCCACGACGGCTCGCCGGTAACCGCCGAGGATGTCAAAGCCACCCTCGACCGCGCCGGCAACCCCGATGCGGGGATGGCCTGGCACGGACTGATCTTCCCGGTCATGTCGGTCAACATCGTGGATGCCACCACGGTCGAGGTCGTCACCGCGGAAGTCTTCGGCCCGCTCGAGAAATCGCTTGCGGTCGCGCCGATCTTCCCGGCCGCGGACATCGCCGATCCCACCCTCTTCACCCAGCGTGCCATGGGCGCTGGTCCGTACAAGTGGATCAGCTACGACGAGAACAAGGTCACGCTCGAAGCCAACACCGACTACTGGGCTGGCGCGCCCGGTATTCAGACCGTCGTCTTCGACTACATCCAGGACGCCAACGCGCGCGTCAGCGCCCTGCTGACCGGCCAGGCCGACATCATCACCCGTTGCTCGTCCGAGCAGCTCGACCGGGTGAAGGATGACGACAATTACTACGTCATCGACGTTCCGCCCCTGACCCAGATCGTCTGCATCTACCAGAATCAGGGCAATCTCGCCGCCCAGGAAATCCGCCAGGCGCTCGCCTTCGCTGTGGACCGCCAGGCGATTGTCGATGGGATTCTGCTGGGCGTCGGCAAGGTTCCCTATTCGTCGATTGCCACCAACTCCCCTGGATACGAGGAGCAGCCTGAGCGCTTCGACTTCGATCCGGACAAGGCCAAGGAGCTCCTGGCAAACGCCGCCGTGGGCGAGGACTTCACCCTGACGATGGCCACCACGACCCTGGTGCCGCATCAGAAGGAAATCGACCAGGCGATCGCTCAGTTCCTCCAGGATGTCGGCATCAACGTCGATATCACCACCCTGGAAGTCGGCGCATACCGCACCAGCTACAACCAGTACGACCTCACGCTCAACACGTTGGCCAGCTTCAACTACGATCCCGATTTCGTCCTCGGGTTCTATGCCGGGCCGACGGCGGAGGCCGTCTTCCACCTGGACGATCCGGCCATTCCGCCAATGATCGAGGCCCAGCGCACCTCCACCGGTGACGAGCGCCTGGCCAAGATCAATGACCTCGCTGGTTACCTCTGGGACATTCAGCCGTCGCTCTACCTCTCGGACGAGCTGTGGCCGTTCATCGTTTCCAGCAAGGTGCAAAATTACAATCGCGTTCCGCTGGTGGGCGAACCGCTTCTGCGCTTCGCGACCAAGTCGGAGTAGCATCGCGTTTGTCGATCGAATCCGTGGGCGGCTCAACAGCCGCCCACGGAGTTCTCTTCGGCATCATCGATCGTGTTATGTGGCGCGCACGCGCGCGCCTGACGAACCAGGATCGTCATGCGGAAAGTCATTCTTCGACGCCTGGCTCAGAACGTCATTCTGGTCGTCGTCATCGTGCTCGTTGTCTTCGTGCTCATGCGGTTGACCGCCGGCGACCCGGCCCGCATGAAAGCGCCGGTCTTCGCCAGCGACGAGATTCTGCAAAGCTACCGGGAACAGTTCGGCACCGATCGGCCCTTGACGACCCAGTTGTGGGAGTTCGTTTCTGGCATCCCGCGCGGCGACTTCGGCACCTCGTTTCGCTACCAGCAACCGGTGTTCGAGCTGATCTGGCAACGGGTGCCAGAAACCGCGCTGCTTGCGCTGACCTCGTTGACCCTCGCGCTGATCGTGGCAATCACGCTCGGTGTGGCTGGCGCGCGTCATCCCGGCAGCGCCATCGACCGGTTCGGCATTGTCGCCAGCACGCTCGGCCAGTCGGCCCCCACCTTTTGGGTCGCGCTGATGCTCGTGCTCGTCTTTTCGGTCCATTTCGGCTGGTTTCCCGCGGTGGGTTTCGATGGCTGGAAAAGCCTGGTGCTCCCCGCGATCGCGGTGGCCTTCGCCGTCTTCCCGGCCGATCTTCGCGTATTGCGCGCCTCCATGATCGATACATTCCATCAGGAGCATGTGCGCACCGCGCGCGCCTTTGGCATTTCCAACCGGCGGATCACCTGGCTCTACGCTTTCCGCAATGCCGCGCTGCCGCTCATCACCGTCGTCGGCATCGATCTCGGTTATCTGCTCGGTGGGACTATCGTGGCGGAAGTGGTGTTCAACTATCCGGGTGTCGGCCAATTGGCTATCGACTCCGTCAACGCGCGTGACTACCCATTGATTCAGGCCATCACGATTCTGACGGCTATGGTCTTTGTCTTCGTCAATCTTGGAATCGACCTGCTCTACATGGTGCTCGATCCCAGAATCCGTATCGAGGCGTAACGCATGGAGTTGGTTGGCGTTCCAGGAGACATCGATAGCGCTCCCCTCATTCCGGAGAGCCGGGGCAAACGGTGGGCGGAGAAATGGCGCTCGTTTCTCCAGCGCGAGGGAAGTCGCACCCTCTTGGCCGGGTTGCTCCTCTTCTGCCTGATGGCGGGCGCAGCGTTGGCCGCTCCATTGATTACCGATCACGACCCCTCGCGCAACAACATCACCGCACGGTTGCGCCCGCCGTTCTGGGATACCGCTGATCGCGGCTCGACAGAATTCCCGCTCGGAACGGACGGTCTCGGCCGCGACATGCTCTCGCGCATCCTCTACGGCTTGCGCGTTTCGCTCGTGCTGGCGTTCGCGGGACTCTGTCTTTCGATGGCGCTCGGTGTCACGCTCGGGTTGATCAGCGGGCTGTTTGGCGGCAGAACCGACGCAATCCTGATGCGCGTGGTCGATCTCCAGCTTGCCTTTCCCTACATCGTGCTCGCGATGGCTATCGTGGCCGCGACCAAGACCTCGATCCCCATTCTGATCGTGCTGCTGGGATTGGCCGGCTGGGTCTACTTCGCCCGGGTCGTGCGCGGTGTGGTCTTGCAGGAGATGCAGCGCGACTATGTCCGTTCCGCGCAGGTGCTCGGCGCAAGCCGCTGGCGTATCGGCATCCGCTATGTGCTTCCCAACGTGCTTCCGGCGATCGCTATCATCGCGACGCTCCAACTGCCGGGATTGATCATCTTCGAAGCAACCTTGAGCTTTCTCGGGCTTGGCATTCAGCCCCCAACGCCATCGCTGGGTGGCATGATGCTGGACGGCACGCAATACATCGCCAGTGCTTGGTGGGTCATCACGTTGCCTGGTCTGGCCATCCTGTTGGTCACCCTGAGTCTCAACATCATGAGCGACGGCTTGCGCCAGTTGCTCGATCCACGGTTGCAAACGGCATGAGCGAAACGACGCAACCGCGGCTCGCGGTTCGCAATCTCACCACGGTCTTCCATACGCGCAACGGACGCTTCGTCGCGGTCGACGATGTCTCGTTCGAGGTCTATCCCGGCGAATGCCTTGGCATCGTGGGGGAGAGTGGTAGCGGCAAGAGCGTCGCCGCGCTGTCGATCATGGGTCTGGTCGACTATCCGGGACAGATCGAGTCCGGGCGTATCGAATTCGGCGGTGTCGACCTGCGTTCCCTTTCCGAGGATCAGCTTCGCCGCATGCGCGGAGAGGAGATCGGCATCATCTTTCAGGACCCGCAAACATCGCTGAATCCGCTCTTCACCGTCGGCGCCCAGCTCACCGATGTCGTGCGGGCGCACCGCAAGGTGTCGAAGTCAGATGCCGCAGCGCTCGCCATCGAAAAACTGAAACTGGTCGGCATCTCGGCGCCGGAATCGCGCATGAAGTCCTATCCCTGGGAGTTGAGCGGAGGCCAGCGTCAACGGGTCGCCATTGCCATGGCGCTCCTCCTGGGACCGAAACTGATCATTGCCGACGAGCCAACCACCGCCCTCGACGTGTCCATTCAGGCGCAGATCGTCGATCTTCTGATCTCGCTCAAGAACGAGCTCGACTTTTCGCTGATCTTCGTCAGCCACGACCTTGGAGTCATTCAAACCGTGGCCAACCGGGTGATGGTGATGTACGCCGGCCGTATGATGGAATCTGGCGACGTCGGAAGTCTCTTCCGCGATCCCGTTCATCCCTACACAGCAGCGTTGCTGGCGTCGGCGCCTACGTTGCGCACCAACCGGGAGCTCCCGCTGCAGGCGATCGAGGGACGGCTGCCCTCTCCAGGAAATCTGCCGCCCGGATGCGTTTTCGCGCCACGTTGTCGCTACGTGCAGGACGATTGCCTGACAGGGCAGCCGCCCTTGTCCCCGATAGGCGATCGCGGGCGAGCGGTTGCATGTATTCATCCGTTGACGGCTGGAGCTGCGGAGGCGGGGGTTCGATGAGCGGGGAGCCCGTTGTCGTCATCGAGAATCTGGTCAAGGAATACCCGGTGCGAGGCGCTGCGGAAGGCGTCATGCTGGTCGCCCTCGACGATGTGAACCTCACCGTCGAACGGGGCGAGATCCTGGGAATCATGGGCGAAAGCGGGTGTGGCAAGAGCACCCTGGCCAAGGTGCTGCTTCGCCTCGAGGCGCCCACATCAGGACAGGTCACGGTCGATTCCGAGGACATCGTCCGCTTGAGCAAATCCCAGGCGCGTGACTACCCCCGCAAGGTGCAGATGGTCTTCCAGGATCCCTATGCCGCGCTTGCGCCGCGCATGCGCATCGGCACGGCCCTCGAGGAGCCATTGCGCATCCATCATCTGGGAGACAAGGCGCAACGCCGCAAACGGGTGGAGGAGCTGCTGGCGCTCGTCGGGCTCGACAAGAGCCTGGCCAACCGCTATCCCCATCAGCTGAGCGGCGGCCAGCGCCAGCGGGTCAACATTGCGCGCGCATTGGCGCTCGATCCGGAAGTGCTGGTGCTCGACGAACCCGTGTCCGCCCTCGATGTTTCGATCCAGGCGCAAGTGCTCAATCTCTTGCGCGACGTGCACCAGCGTCTCGGCGTCACCTATCTGTTCATCTCGCATGACCTGCGCGTGGTGCGCTATCTCTGTGAGCGAGTCGGGGTCATGTATCTGGGCGGAATTGTCGAAGACGGCCCATCGGAAGAGGTCTTTTCGTCGCCGATGCACCCGTATACGCTTGCCCTGCTGCATTCGATTCCCGACCATCAGGAATCGGAAACGACCACCACGTCATTTCGGTTGAAAGGCGAAGTCCCGAATCCGATCGACCGGCCATCCGGGTGCGCATTCCATCCGCGCTGTCCGATCGCGAAACCCATTTGCGCGCAAGAACGGCCACCGCTGCGTTCGGTCGGAGGTACGCGGCTATCCGCCTGCCACTTTGCAGAAGAGGTTCCAGAGCTCGAACGACAGTTGGCGCAGCAGGCGGTTGCATCATGACCGGTGCTCGTCTCTTTCCCGAACGAGAAAGCATTGCGCTCATCCGCTCCGCGCTCGACCGGCATGGGTTCGACTTGGCGCACGAGATGCTGCGCCCCGACTATCTGACGTCTCCATTCCCGAATCTGGAGACATTTCTCCCCGTGCTCGACCAGCTCGATCCCACGCTACGGTTGCTCTTGCGTCTCTACACCCTCGGCGAGCCGCTTGCGCTGGACGTGGTCGAATCGATTCTCGGACGAGATCTGCTGGAAGCGAATCTGGCGACGGGATTGCTGGCAATCGATGCGTCTGGCGACGGCGTCTCGACCGCCGGCCTGCAACTCGTCAGCCGGCTCGGACAGTACTTCGTGGTTTCCACCAGTCGCGCCTATCCCGGCTTCGACCCTGACCTTGCCGATATCTACCTGGGTCCGGAGTCCTACACGCTCGCAAACTATCTGCAGCGGCGGTCCGGCTCTCTGCCGTCGTCCGGGTACGCGCTCGATCTTTGCACGGGCTCGGGCATCGCTGCGCAGGTCCTGAGCTCCCTCCGCCGGGGAATCGTCTGGACCGGGGTCGATCTTTCTGATCGAGCGATCGAAGCGGCCACGTTCAATGCGATGTTGAACGAGACTCAGGATCGCTTCACCGCCGTTTCCGGCAATCTCTACGCACCGGTAGACCAGAATCGCTTTGCGCTGATTGTGGCCAACCCGCCCTTCGTGCCGGTACCGGCATCGATCGATTTCCCGGTCTATGGCGACGGCGGAGAGGACGGACTCCTTGTGCTGCGGCCATTGCTTTCGGGTCTCCGCGAGCATCTCATGCCGTCCGGCCGCGCAATCGTCTACGCAGAAGGCTTGGGCGACGATCGCGGACCGGTGGTGCTGGATCTCCTTGAATCGGTCTCCCAGTCTGGCTTGACGATCGGTATCACCCTCATCTCGACCATCACTGCCGAGCATGCGCTCTTCACCATCGGCCGCATGCTGTCGGCGCAAACCCCGTCGCGCCTGGATGAACTCGGAGCGTGGCACGAGCTGTTTGCCCGTCTCGGGACGACGCGCTAT